>CAIOKL010000059.1 GCA_903858915.1 uncultured Alphaproteobacteria bacterium
TATGATGAAAAGTTTTTTTGTGAATTTCGGGAATATTCCATTGGTATGTCCATAAAAGTCTTAATTTAGTATCTTCAGAAGAAACCACTTTAATATTTTCAAGGATGTTAATTATTATTTTAAAAACTTTCTCTTCCTTTTTCCGAGTTTCTGGCGAATCTGCCTGTAATTTGCTAATAGATCTAGTTTTTTCAACGGCTTCTATCAAAAACATTGATGCATCAATCGACGGATCGATTTCTTTTAATTTATTTAAGGATATTTCAAATAAATCAGGATTATTTTCTTCGATAGAATCGGATACAAGTTTTATAAAAAGATCTTTTTTATGTTCTGGGTTTTCGTGAATATATTCTAATGAAGTGAAAAATTCTATTAAGTTATCGCGATGCTCATTAAAGTCTTCAGAGCCGATTTCAGTAATAGCGTTTCCAATAATAGATTTTGAAAATTTATTATTTATTGCCTTAATATCTAGATCTATATCATTTGGAAATAAAGATGATCCGATGTTTTTATAAGAAAATTTATTTTGTTCAATTAAATTTTCTAGAGAAGTTGTTTCAGTAAGCGTTCTCATGTGATTATTTATAATTATTTAGCAATACTTTGTAATAGCTAATACTTTTTAAAGGCATTTGTTAATATTGTAAATTTTCTTTAAACAAAATTGTTCTGTAAATTAAAAGCGTGTCATTTGAGGCGCCAAGTTAATTTGAAATTTTAACAAAATAGCAAAATTATTTTGGGGAAATGAACCCCTTTTTGTTTTTTAGGAATTCATGGGGACCTAAGAGTGAGGATAAATTTAGAGACCAAAAAAATATTTTAATAAATCAAAATTTGTTAATGAAAATATTAAATCTAAATCTTTAAACTAAGCGCCATTTTTGTGGATTGGCAAAAAGGTGATGCAAAAATTTATTATTCAAGGTGTGTCCAACTTTATAGGCATTGAAATGACCGACTATGTAGTTTCCAGCCAAAAATAAATCGCCGATTAAATCGAGAGTTTTATGACGAATAAATTCATCTTTATAACGCAAAGGACCGTCATTAAGAATTTTGTCATGGTCAATAACGATCGAATTATCAAGCGAGCCACCTTTCGCTAAGCCATTTTTGTGCATTTGATCAATTTCATGCTTAAAGCAAAAGGTTCGCGCTCTACAAATATCGTTCTTAAAAGAATGTGAGCTTGAATGAAAAGTTAATTGATTAATTTTAATTTGTGGATGATTGAAATCAATGTTTAAGTCTAGAGAAAAATCTCGCGAAGGGTTGACTTCGATGAATTTATCGCCATCTTCGACACGAATTTTTTCAAGAATTTCAATAACTTTGCGACTTTCATTTTGTTGTAAAATTCCCGCACATTCAATTAAAAAAACGAAAGGCTCGGAAGAGCCGTCCATAATGGGCGCTTCGGCGTTGTTAACTTCAATAATTAGATTATCAATGCCACAACCCCAAATTGCCGCCATTAAATGTTCAATTGTGGAAATCGAAGCTCCAAACTCGTTGGCAATAGAGGTTCCGAGGTTAGTGGTGGTAACATTTTTGAAGTCGGCTTTTATTTCATTTTTACCGGATTCTAAATCGGTTCTACGAAAAACAATTCCCGTGTTTATTTCGGCTGGACAAAGTCGCATATTGATATTGCTTCCGCTATGCAAGCCTACGGAATTGCAATTTATCGAATTGTTAATTGTTTTTTGAGATAGGTTAAACATATTTTTAATATATTATTTGTTAATTTTTGTCCAAGGCATTTTTTGTTCGGTTCTGCCCAAATGAAATTCAAATTTCATTAAATAATCAAAAAAGTTAATCTTTTTTTTATTAAGAGGTCCAGCATGAGTTGCAATCAAAACCAATAATCCAAGAATAGTCAATATGTGATTTTTAGTAAAAGCTTCAAAAATTGTGTAACCATTTTTTTGAGAATAAATAAAGGCAAAAAGAATGAAAATTACGGGAATTAAAGTTAAGAAGTAATGATATATTCCATTAATAAAAGATACTTTTTCAGAATTATTATTAGTAGTTATAACTTTGGCAATTCTTTTGCCAATCGTGGCTTGCCAAGATGATGAATTGAAGTAAGCGTGATAAATTGCGCCAATTAAAATCGTTAAAAAAATTATGATTAGTGAGTAAATAAAAATTGAATGATGCATCGCAAATTGAACATGTTCGGGAGTGCCTTTCGGCACTCTAGTTCCGAAATTTTTCTCAAAATCATCGAGAAAATTGAGGAGTAATTTTTGAAAAAAAATATTATTTAAAACTTGCAAGAAAAAAGCTCTTAAAAATAAGACGAGAATGCAATCCACAACGCCCGCAAGGGATCTTCTCATCGATGTTGCATAAATTTTCTGCGCATCATTTTCAGTTTTTACATTAAAATTAAATAAGAAATTATTGGTGCTCATATCCTTTTTTTGAAATTTTTATTAAGTCTTTTGAAGATGTATTATGCTCGTTTGGAAATAAAAAAACATCAAAATTTTCATTTGATTTATTTTTATAAGAGGATTCTTTGAAAAATTTGCCAATACAAGTTAGATTTAAATTTAATTTTTGCGAAAGTTTGGTGATTTTATTTAAATTTTTGGGATTCACCGCAAAAATTAATTCATAGTCATCACCACCGCTTAATAATTCAAGTAAATTAATTTTTGGATTATTTTTTAAATAAATTTTAGTTTCTTTTGAGAGTGGAATTTGCGATAAATAAATTTCAGAATTAAGTCTTGAAGCTTTGCAAATATTGGATAAATCGGCAATTAGTCCATCTGAAATATCCGTGGCACATTTTGATAAATTTTTGTTAATTAATTCTTGAGCTAACTCAATTCGCGGTTGCGGATAAAAATGTTTATCGAGTAATTTTTTTTGAAAATTTTCAAGTTTTTTTAGATTTTTTAGTTTAATATCGAGTCCAAGAAATGCTTCTCCAATTGAGTTCGAGACAAAAATTAAATCGCCATCTTGAGCATTTTTTCGAGACAAAATTTTATTTTTTTTAACTTTGCCAAAAATTGTGATTGAGTAAAATAATTTTGAAGAATTTGAGGTGTCTCCGCCAATCAAAGTGAGTTGATATTTTTGTTGTAATTTTTTTAAAGCGTCGCCAAATTCTTTGTAAAAATTCTTATCAAGACTGGGATTTTTAGTAAATCCTAACATGTAATAAAGTGGCTTGCCACCGCTTGAGGCTAAATCCGATAGATTTGTTAATAAAAGTTTCGAAGCAATTTTTTGCGCGCCATCGGATTTTAAAAAATGCACTTCTTCGATAAAAATATCTTTACTTATAATTAAATCAAAATCTTTGTTAAAGCTTAATATAGCGACATCATCTTCAAGATTTTGCGAAGGGTTTTTTGTGCGTTTTGGAGAGTTTGGATTTTGTGTTAAAGGGAGTAAGATTTTATTGATAAATTCAAACTCTAACATCATTTACAGCTTTGATTGATAAGGTAAATTTTTGGTGAGAATAGTTTTTATTTCGGTCTCAAAATTTATTGAGACCGAAATAAAATTTAGCCAAAATTAATTTTTCTTAACTTCGGCGTTAGTAGCTTCTGGAGCAACAGCTGGAGCTACTGCTTTAGCTTTTTTAGCTTTTTTAGTTTTTTTAACTTCTGGAGCTTTAACTTCTTCAGTTTTTACTTCTTCTTTTTTTGATTTAGAGCATTCAGTTGAACAGCTTTTTTTGAATTTAGCGCAAGAAGAAAGTAATGAAAGGCCAAGAATTGAGATGATGGCAAGGCGAAAATAATTTTTCATGTTTTGTTTAAGATTAGTGTTTAAAATTAATGAGAATAATATAAAATTAAAAGACCATTTAAAAATGACTTGTTAATTGTCTATTTTTTGATTTTAATTACAAACTCATTATCAATCAATAAAAAATTTAAAAATGTTCAAAACTAATTTTTTAGCCAATATTAATCAAGAATTGGAAGATTTAAAAGCCAACGGGCTGTATAAGGGGGAGTATGAAATAATCACCTCGCAATCTTCCAATATTGAAATTTTTCATCAAGATTCAAAGAAAAAAGTTTTGAATTTTTGCGCCAATAATTATTTAGGTTTGGCAAATAATAAAAACCTCGTTGAAATTGCTAAAAAAACTTTAGATGAATATGGGCTTGGAACCGCTTCAGTTCGATTTATTTGTGGAACTTTTGATTTGCATAAAAAATTTGAAAAAAAGTTAGCGGAATTTTTGGGATATGAAGATGTCATTACTTTTTCATCATGCTTTAGTGCCAATGGTGGCGTATTCGCATCGCTTCTCGATGAAAATGATGCGATAATTTCTGCCGATTTAAATCACGCTAGTTTAATCGACGGAATTAGACTATGTAAGGCGCATCGTTATTTTTATAAATATAACGACATGCTCGATCTTGAAAAAAAATTAGAAGAAGCCAAGGGTCATAAAAATTTAATGATTGTCACCGACGGTGTATTTTCAATGGACGGCGACATTGCTAAACTCAATGAAATTTGTGATTTAGCCGAGAAATATAACGCAATTTTATTAGTCGATGATTCGCACGCCACAGGTTTTATTGGTGAAAATGGGCGCGGAACACCTGAGCATTGTAAGGTTGAAGGGCGAGTTGATATTTTAGTTAGCACGCTTGGAAAAGCGATTGGTGGAGCCGGAGGCGGATTTATCGCTTCTAAAAAAAATGTTGTCGATAAGCTTCGCAATAAAGCGCGACCATATTTATTTTCCAATAATATTTTGCCAATCGTTGCCTCCGTTGGTATCGAGATTATCGACATGATTTTACAATCGAAATATTTAATCAAAAAACTTGCCGATAACACTCTTTATTTTAGAAAAAAAATTATTGAGGCGGGATTTACTATTCATGACCCAGAAGGCATTCATCCCGTGGTGCCAGTTATGCTCGGGGATGCAGTTTTGGCGAGTAAATTTGCTAAAATGATGATCGAGGAAGAGGGCATTTATGTAATCGCATTTTCTTTTCCGGTGGTTCCAAAAAATAGCGCCAGAATTCGTGTACAAATTTCGGCATGTCATGAACGCGAACACTTGGAGAGTGCAATCAAAGCTTTCATTAAAGTTGGAAAAAAACTTAATGTAATTTCATAAATGGAAGAAGAATTAACCAAAAATCAAAAGCAAATTATTAAAAAAAGAATTATGCTCAAGGCAACTTTATTTGCTTTGGCGATTGTTGGTACAACAATGTTTTTGGCTATTTTAATTCTAAAATTTATCAACTAAATTTATGCAAAATTTTGAACTTGCGAGCTTTGCCGTCGATGAAAATAAGTCGCGCGGGAGAGCGTTTCTTGAAAATTTTGACGACTCAAAATATCGTTCAATTTTTGGTCGCGATCGCGATCGAATTATTAATTCCTCGGCATTTCGAAGACTGCAATATAAAACTCAAGTTTTTGTAAATCATCAGGGCGATCATTATCGAACGCGCCTTACGCACACTTTGGAAATGGCGCAAATTGCGCGCTGGATTGCCGGCGCCATAAATGCCAATAAAGATTTGGCGGAAATTATTTCCTTGGCTCACGACCTCGGGCATCCGCCATTTGGGCATGCTGGCGAAGAAGCTTTGAATTTAAAAATGCAAAATTTTGGCGGATTTTCGCACAATTCGCACACCTTAAAAATCATCACTAAAATCGAAACTAGATTTATTGAATTTGTTGGTTTGAATTTGTCGTGGGAAACTCTAGAAGGTGTCGTGAAGCATAACGGCGCCATTTTAGATTTATCAAAAATTGACAAATATATTCTAAATTTTAATGCAATTTATGATTTAGAATTGCAAAAAAATCCATCAATCGAGGCGCAAATTTCGGCAATTTCTGATGATATTGCTTACAATAATCATGATATTGAAGATGCTTTGCGCGCTCAATTATTCAGTGTCGAAGACTTGTTTGAGCTTCCATTGGTTGGTGAAATTTATCAAGAAATTTTACAAAAAAATCCCCAAATTCGTCAAGAATTATTAGTTGGCGAAGCCAAGAAACGCATTACTCTGGCAATGGTTTTGGATGTTATCGAGCAAACTAAAATTAATTTATATAAAAACAATATTAATACTCTCGAAGAGATTCGTAATTTTCCAAAATTTTTGGTAGAATTTTCGCCGAGAATGCAAGAAAATCATTTGACAATTAAAAAATTTTTGATGCAAAAAATGTATCGTCACGAAGTTGTTAACGCCATGACTGACAATGCTAAACAGGTCATTAATATATTGTTTGATTTTCATTTTTCAAAGCCCGAAAATTTACCGAAAGAACGCTATGAAGAATATTTGCAAAATAAAAATTCACAAAATTTAGCAGAAATAATTTGCGATTATATCGCGGGAATGACCGACAGATTTGCCATTAAATGTTGCACTAATTCCAACTTTTAAATAGCTCATTTAGAAGAAAAAAATTACCTAAAACCAACTTTTTTTAGCCACCAAATAACCGCGGAAATTGTTGCCATCCATTGTATTCATTGCCTTGACCATTTCTTTCAAATCAACCCAATACCAAGGATTTTTATGCAACGCAACATCGAGCACCAAAAGTGAATCGGATTTTTCGTCGTAAGCCACGATTGGCGAAATGTGACCGCCGGTTTTATTGCCAAAAATTTTGCCATCAAAATTGGCAATAAGAAAATTATTTTTGTCGTTTAGTATTTTTTTAACAACTTCACGAAACCCTTCTAAATCTTGATCAGAATCGCTTTTTTGATAGAAAATTTTACTTTTTATTTTATGAATTTTAAGAATTTTCGCGAAATCTTGAAGATTTAATCCAGGGTCGTAATTTTCAGTTTTTGAGCCATCTTTATTTTCAATAATTTGAGGTTTTTTATAGTTAATAATATCGCGAGATTTTATTTTATCGGTTTTTTCATTAAAAAAATCTTCTTGTGAAGCAAAAAGTTTAAAAGGAATAATTTCGCCATTGGGCTTAGTAACCTCGGCGACTTTTTGACTAGAAATTTCTTCGTAATAAAAAGCATTTTTCAGCATTAATGCCGTTGCCGAAGAGCAGTAAATCGGATTAATTTGTGCTTGATAAAAATTTACAAGTTGATAAAAATCATTTTTATATTGGCTTGAATTAAGGCGAGAAAGCCCATTTTGACTATTCCAAATTTCGACACAAAAAGCATTTTTGCTGATGCAAATTGTTAATAAAAATATTATAAAACTTTTTTTAAACATAATGCCAAAAAACCTTGAGATTAAAGAGCTGTGCGATGATTTTGTAAACAAAATTATTGTTGAATTTTTTATTTTTTTGCAAAAAGAAAAAAAATATTCCACCAACACAATTTCATCTTATCAAGACGACATTGTTAATTTTATCAATTTTATTTATAAATCAACCAATAATATTATCGATAAAAATTTTTTAGAAAAATTGGCGGTGGTTGATTTTCGTGGCTGGCTGAGTGAAAGATTGAGCAATCATGGTAACAATTCCAACGCTCGAGCCATCTCGACTTTGCGTTCATTTTTTCGCTTTTTAAATGAAAATAATTTGATTGAAAATCGCCAAATTTTTAGAATTAAAACTCCCAAAGTTTCTAAGCCACTGCCTCGCGCTGTTGAGTTTTCTGATATAAAAAAAATTATTGAAAAGCTCGAAAATTTTCATGAAAATCGCTGGGAAGTTGAGCGCGATCAAGCGATTTTATTTTTAGTTTACGGTTGCGGATTGCGAATTTCCGAAGCTTTGTCATTAAATAAAATTGCTTTGCAAAATCAATCAAATCTAGTGATAACGGGGAAGGGCAAAAAGCAAAGAATGGTGCCGTTAATTCCGATTATTAAAAATAAAATTGATAATTATTTGGCGAAATGTCCTTTTGAAATAAAGCCTCAACAGCCAATTTTTTTGACCAAATTTAACAAGGCTTATTCGCGTCGGAGTTTTGCGGGCTTGATTTTAACTCTTAGACGCGCTTTAAATTTATCGGAAGATATTACTCCGCACGCCTTTCGTCACTCTTTCGCCACGGCTTTATTGCAAGAAAATGTCGATTTGCGTACCATTCAAGAATTGCTTGGACATGAAAGTTTATCAACAACTCAAAGATATACAAAGATTGATAGAGTAAGATTGCTAGAATCTTTTAAGAAATTTTCCAAACGGTAATAACTGCTACGCATTAAATTTGCTTTCAATCTTAAATCAGGCGATTGAATTTAAGGACGAGTCATTGTTGCGCCTACCCTAATGTAGGCGCGCAAAGACGAGTTCCGCAAAATTCGGTCGCATCATTTAAGAGTGGAAGTAATATTATTCAAACTTAACTTCGACTTTGGTAATTTTCTTGTTCAAGCGCGATAAAACTTCAGCGGTAATGTCGAACTCATCTTTGAAATAAAGAGTTTGAGAAGCTGGGATTATGGCATCAAGTTCTTTTTCTTTGGCAATGTCAGAAACTATAGTTTTTACTTTATCGTTGACTTTGCTCATCGCGTCGATTGAAGCTTTTTTCAAGCTATTTTGCTTGCGATCGATATAAGTTTTGAGGTCATCAACTTTTTTCTCAAAAGTTTTAACTTCTTTTTCAAAAGCCTCTTTTGATAAAGTAATTTTTTTGTCTTCAAGCTTTTGTTGCTCGGATTCTAGCTGTGATTGTTTTTTGTTGATTTCAGTTTCATATGCAATTTTTTTAGCATCAACTTTCTTTTGAATATCAACTACCGCGGATGATTCTTGAATAATTTTGTCAACATCTAAAACGCCGAATTGAGCAGCGAATGCAATGTTTTGCGAGGTTAAAAAATAAAGTGCTAAAGCGATAAAACCTTTTTTCATAAAATACTAAAATTTAAATTAATTTTAATTTTGGTTTGATAAATATTTGTAAAATTAAAAGTAAAAATTATAGTTAAAACTTTACAAATCAATAGTGAATTTTTTGTAAAACTAAATAATTTTATAAATTACAATTTTAAAACAATTAATTATTAAAAATGAATAAAGTTAATAAACCTACTAGAGAGCAAGCGCAAGAAGCTGTCAGAACACTTATTGCATGGGCTGGAGACAACCCAGATCGTGAAGGATTAATCGAAACTCCAAAACGAGTTGTTAATGCATATCAAGATTTTTTTGCTGGATATAATGAAGATCCAATGAAAATTTTGGGAAAAACTTTTGATGAAATTGAAGGTTATGATGATATAGTTTTGATTAAAAATATTCGTCTCGAATCGCATTGTGAGCATCACATGGTCCCTTTCATTGGAACGGCTCATGTTGCTTATTTGCCAAAAAATAAAGTCGTTGGCATCAGTAAAATTGCGCGTCTCGTTGATATTTTCGCTAAAAGATTGCAAACGCAAGAAACTATGACTTCGCAAATTGCCAATACTTTAAATGATTCTTTGAATCCGCGCGGAGTGGCTGTTTTAGTGGAGGCGACCCATCAATGCATGAGTACTCGCGGAATTCATAAAGTTAATTCTTCAACGGTTACCACGAGTTTTTTGGGTGAATTTAAAACTAATCAAGAACTTGAAAAACGCTTCTGGAATATGATTAAAATTCAATCAAAAGAATGTTAATAAAAAATAATTATCCCATAATTTTAGCGTCAACTTCGCAAGTTCGTAAAGAAATTATGAAGTCGTGCAACCTTGATTTCGAGGTGATTAAGCCACTTTATGATGAAGACGCTGAAAAGCAATTTTTGCCGAAAATGTCGCCCAAAAAAATGGCGATTTTTTTGGCATCAAAAAAAGCTTTATCAATTAGTGAAAAATTCCCCGATGCCTTCGTAATCGGCTCTGATCAGGTTTGTGAATTCATGAAAAAAGATATTTCAAAATCACAAAATATTAAAGAAGCCATTAAGCAATTAACAAAATTTAACGGCAGAAATCATTATCAAAATAACGGCTTGGTTGTTGCGCACAAAGGCAAAATTGTTTTTACAAATTTTGCTAGAGTACGCCTTAAAATGCGCAAATTATCGGAAAAACAAATTGTTGATTATGTAAATTGCGATCAATCTTTTGGTTGCGCCGGAAGCTATAAATATGAAGCGCTTGGCAAGCATTTATTTGAAAGAGTTGAGGGCACGTGGATTCGCGGATAAAGTTCCTCCGATCAGTGTTCATAAAAAGATATTGAAGGAATTGCTAAGTATGACCGGACTTCCATCGACACGGGAAGATATTCTCAAA
>CAIOKL010000060.1 GCA_903858915.1 uncultured Alphaproteobacteria bacterium
TATTAAAATTTCAATCAACAATTTTTTCAAAAAATAATTCAATTCCTAACGCATTAGCTTCTGTCAAGCTCCTTCGACATTGAGTTTAAAAGCATCAATGAAAAATTGCCCGCGCGCTCTTGAAAATGATTGATTTTAGCGGTAAAAATGTTGTAAAAAAATACGGCGGGGATGGCTGCGAATAAGCCAATTGCGGTGGCGAGCAAACTTTCGGCGATTCCCGGAGCGACGACGGCGAGGCTGGTATTTTTACTCACCGCAATACTTTGAAACGAATTCATAATGCCCCAAACCGTTCCAAATAGACCAACGAAAGGCGCCGAGGAGCCAATTATCGCCAATAAATTTAATCCACTTTCTAATTTTAACATTGAGCGGTTCGAAGCGATTTGCATTGAGTTGGTTAATCGCTCTTTTAGCGACTCTTTTTTATCGGGACCTTGCGTCATAATTTGTTTAATATTATTCGACTTCCATTCGCGCAAGCACGCTAGAAAAATGCGCGCCAAAGGATGATTATCATTATTTTTGGCTTGAGTAAAAATTTCTTCGAGTGGCACATTGGTTTCAAAAGAATCTTCGAAGCGATCACTGCGATATTTAAGAATTTTAAATTTAATAAATTTATCAAAAATTATTGCCCAAGAAATGAATGAAGCGCTAATCATGATTAATATCACGAACTGCACAACGAAATCGGCTTGTACAATCAAATTTATCAAGGAAACTGAGGATTTGTCCATAATTTTAAATTTTTGTTTTAATTAATATTTTATAAAAATTTATTCTTCAATAATTTCTCTCTTACCCGAAATATTTGGAGCAGAAACAACTCCATTTTCTTCCATTTTTTCGATAAGAGTCGCCGCGCGATTGTAGCCAATGCGCAATTGCCTTTGCACATAACTTATCGAAGCTTTTTTGTCGCGACGCACAATCATTACCGCTTTATTATACAAACTATTATCATCGTTACCATCATCCCCTTCATAGCCTCCAGCCTCGGCTCCCGGTGCATTTGGAATCGGCACCTCAAAAGAAATTTGTTCACCTTCTTCGAACTCCGAAGCATCTTGGCTTTTGATGTAATTAACGATATTTTCAATTTCGGTATCCGAACAAAATGGACCGTGAACCCGAACCATTTTACTGCCACCCGACATAAAAATCATATCGCCCTGCCCCAGAAGTTGTTCAGCGCCTTGCGTTCCCAGAATTGTTCGTGAATCAATTCGCGAAGTAACTTGGAAAGAAATTCTAGTTGGAAAATTGGCTTTAATCACGCCCGTAATAACATCGACCGACGGTCGTTGCGTTGCCATAATTAAGTGGATTCCTGCGGCGCGAGCCATTTGCGCAAGCCTCTGCACTGAGTTTTCAATTTCTTTACCCGCCACCAACATTAAGTCGGCCATTTCATCGACGATAACCACAATGAAAGGCAATTTTTTTGGCTCAAATTCAATTTCTTCGATGATGGGCTTGCCCGTAGTTGGGTCATATCCAGTTTGCACTTTGCGCATTAATTTTTCGCCATCAAGCATGGCTTTTTCAGCTTTTTCATTATAGCCGGCGATATTACGGACAGCAAAGCTCGACATTAAGCGATAACGCTCTTCCATTTCGGCAACCACCCATTTTAAAGCAATAACCGCTTTTCCGGGTTCGGTAACTACAGGCGAGAGTAAGTGCGGAATGCCGTCATAAATTGACAATTCCAACATTTTTGGATCGATCATAATGAATTTACATTCGTCGGGACGCAGTCGAAAAAGTAAAGATAAAATCATCACATTTAAGCCGACGGACTTGCCCGAACCGGTCGTTCCGGCAATCAACAAATGGGGCATTTTCGCCAAATCGGCAATCATAATTTCGCCACCAATATCTTTTCCCAAAATCATCGGCAAGAAAAATTGCGAAAATTTATAATCGCGCGATTCAAGAATTTCGCGTAAGAAAATCATTTCTCGTTTTGGATTTGGAAGCTCGATACCAATCGAAGTTTTGCCGGCTACAACCGCAATCCGCGCCGAAACTGCGCTCATCGAGCGCGCGATATCGTCGGATAAAGAAATGACTCGCGAAGCTTTGGTGCCAGCTTCGGGTTCGAATTCGTGAAGCGTAATCACCGGTCCGACTTTAGTGCCGACATTGGCGCCACGCACACCAAAATCATCCAAAACTTTTAACAACATTTTCGATTGACTTTCCACCAATTCTTTTGGTACTTTTTTATCTTTATTTTCGGCGGAGCGGTCAGTCAACAATTCGCAAGTTGGCAAAACGAAAGAACTTTTGCGTTGTTTAGGTTTTTTAATTTTACTCGATGATTTAAGTTGTTTTTTTAAATCTTCATTACTAGGCTTGACGACTTCAGCTTCATAGATTTCAGGCTCTTCTTCCTCTTCAAATTCTTGGTTATTTTCAACAATTTTTTTATCAATATTTTTTGGCATAATTTTTTGTGAATTTTTTGGTAAAAAATTATCAAAAACATTATTTAAATCTTTTGGTAAAACATATTTTTCAAAAATATAACGCAACCAAACAAATGAAAATCTGAATGAGTAAATCCAATCCTTCAAAGAAACTTCGACGATAATTGAAAATAGCATTAAAGCCAATGAAAAACTAGTTATTAAAATTGCATATTTGGGAAATTTTTGTAATTTTAATAATAAAAATGAGCCGTTAACTCCCCCGAGCGAACTGAATTCCCACCAAGATGGCTTTGGCATTAAAGCAAATAACAAACAAAAACTTAGAATACAAATTGGGATAATTATTAATTTGCTCAAAAAATATTGCACACCAGAAATATTAGACATTTGAAGCCCCAAACTAAAAGCAAAAATTACTCCGATAAAAGAACTTAAACCAATGATTTGATAAGATAAATCGGCAATTCTTGCGCCATAAATTCCGCCAAAATTTTTAACATTATTTTCAGTTGAAAAAGTATTGAAGGATGGATCGTTGACATCAAAAGTCATTAAGATTAATGCATAATAAATCGCCAAAATTGTCACAAAAATTCCCGCGAGCCTTCTTGATAATTGAACTAAAATTTGTAGTGATTTATGTATCGTCATTCCTTTAGTTAGTAAATTGCGGGACGCTTTCAATATTATTGATTACATCGCCATTTTTAAAATCAGTTTCTCCATTTTGTTGTTTTACATAAACTGGAGGAATATTCGCAGGATCTTTATTTTGAATATCTTGATTTACTTTGTCAACTTTAGTAATTTTATTAACTTCATCAAGAGCATTTTGCAGAGTTGGATTTTTTGAGAAATTTTTCAAAAAAGAATCTTGTTCGGGAGGCAAATTTTCAACGAATGGCTCACCTTCATCGATTTCTTTAAGCTCAACCGGCGCATTTTTATCAATATTTTCATCGCTGTTTGCCGAAGCAACTTTGGAAATATTTTTGCCACCCTCCAAAGAATCTTTTTTATTATTATCCGTTAACTTTTTATCAAACTCTGGCTCTTTGAGAAGCTGAATTAATTTTGGACTATTTTCATTATTTAACAATTTATTGTCATCATTTTTGTTTTCCGCAACTTTTCCATCCAATTTATCTTTGGCATTTTCATCGGCGATTTGTTTAGCTTTGGAATTCGCCAAAATTTTGTCGTTATGTTTTTTTATAATATGATTGTAAATCAACACCCTGTTGGTGCTTTTAAAGGTATTTGGCGGTAATTCTCTTTCTTGTTGTTGATAGCGATTTGGGTCGCGATAATTTGGATCGGCGCCATAAATTCCGGCTAATTTATTTAAATAATCATTTTGAAATTTTTTTGCACGATTTGCTCTTTTCTTCTTAATTTCCTTTACAGCCTCTATGTCATCAAGAAGTTTTTGGTCATCGATTTTTTTATATTCATCAACCGAAATACATTTATCTTCATGAAGACAACGATTTTTTCCACAATCGCATCCGAATGTGATAGCGTAAGCGCAAACGGCATATTTATCAAATCTAAAAACGCATTTATCGACACAACTATTTCCAAAATCTCGCCAAGAACCACGAGATTTTTCGCAAGCAATTCTATCGTCGAAAGTAGTTGATCTCACAATGTCGGCAAATGAATTTTTATTTAGAAATACACTTAAAAAAAAACATAGAAAAAATGTATTTTTAAATATTTTTGCAAACAAAATTTTGTAATTATTTTTAAAAAATGATTTCACAAAAAATTAACTCTTTATTTGATTCGTGATGTAAAAAAACATTAAGATATAGTTAATAATTTTTCTAATTCCGCAACAACTTTATTGGCCATTTCAGAACATGAAACAGTTTTTTGCGATTGCGTTGCGATGTCGGCGGTTCTAGCTCCCGACTTCAAAACATTTTCAACCGCTAAATCAAGTTTATCAGCTTCTTTTAGGTAGCCAAAAGAATAGCGAAGCATCATTGAAAAACTTAAAATCGTTGCCAACGGATTTGCAATATTTTTGCCAGCAATATCAGGTGCCGAACCATGAACTGGCTCATATAAAGCATATTGTTTGCCATTGACTTGTTTTTCTCCAAGTGACGCCGATGGCAACATGCCAAGCGAGCCAGTAAGCATTGAAGCGGTGTCCGATAAAATATCGCCGAACATATTGCCCGTAACCATGACATCAAATTGTTTTGGGTTGCGCACCAATTGCATCGACGCGTTATCGACATACATATGTTTTAATTCGATATCGGGATAATATTTTGCACCAATTTCTGAAACGACTTCGCGCCACATTTCCGTAGTCTCGATAACATTAGCTTTATCGACCGAACATAATTTTTTACCACGAATTTTTGCCAACTCAAATGAAACTTTGGCAATTCTTTCGACTTCTTTTGAATTGTAAGTCATGGTGTTGACACCTTGTCTAGAGCCGTCTTCGAGAGTTTTTACATATCTTGGTTCGCCGAAATATAAATCTCCCGTCAATTCGCGCACAATCATAATATCCAAACCTTCAACAACTTCTCTTTTTAAAGTTGAACTATCCGCCAAAGCATCAAAAACCTTAGCGGGACGCAAGTTGGCGAACAATGATAATTCCTTACGAATTCCGAGTAATCCGCGTTCGGGACGATGTTTATATTCCAGACTTTCCCATTTCGGACCGCCTACAGCGCCAAGCAAAGTAGCGTCGGCTTCTCGCGCTAAATCTAAAGTTTCTTGGGGAAATGGCGTGCCTTTTTCATCAAAAGCGATTCCACCTAAAAGCGCATTTTCAGTTTCAAATTTTTTGTCGGTATTTTTTGTAAAAAAATCGATAATTTTTTTAGTTTCCGAAACTACTTCTGGACCGATTCCGTCGCCTTCAATTAATAAAATTTTTTTCATAAATTTTGTTATTTTAAAATAATAATTTGACTTAATTCATTAAATAATTTTTTTGATAATTCTTCGCTTTTAGCGTTAAGCCAATTTTGCGAAGATTCGTCAAAAGAAAAATAATCCGCACCTAAAAATGGCGAAGAATACCAAATTTTTTGATTACCCGCATTGCGGTTAATTATAAAAGTTTTTTTATTGTTATTAATTACGATTTCAAGAATGCCGTCTTGATATTCAACCTCTAGCTTGGAATCGATATCTTGTAATTCAATTTTTTCAGCTAAATTTTGTAAAAAATTTTCGCACAAATTATAAAAATTCATAAATATTTATGGATAAATTTCACTAACATTCCAACCGTCGAGAGTTTTTTCATAAAGATGGCGATGATGAATACGAAAATCGCCCTCCTCCCAAAATTCAATCGCACGCGGTTTCACGCGAAATCCCGACCAAAAAACCGGACGGGCAACTTCTTGGTTTTCAAATTGTTCGGACATTTCTTTAATTCTATTTTCAAATTCTTGCCAATTTTTCATTTTTTGCGATTGCTTAGAAGCCCAAGCTCCGATGCGACTTTCTCTTCTTCTTGAAGCAAAATATTCATCGGCCTCAGCCGTTGAAACTGGCTCAATTTCGCCCTCAATTCTCACTTGACGACCAAAAATTCCCCAATAAAAACATAAAGCAACATTGGGATTTTGTTTTAATTCTTGACCTTTGCGACTAGTTAAATTGGTATAAAAACAAAACCCTCTTTCATCAAATTTTTTAAGAAGAATCATGCGCGAAGACGGCTTGTTATCAAGGGTTGAGGTGGCAAGACACATCGCGCTTGGCTCAATAATTTTAGAATTATTTGAAGCTTCATTAAACCATTTTTCAAATATTTCAAATGGAATTTTGTGATTGACTTTGTCTTGAATCATCTGTTTATTAATTAATTTTAATATTCAAATTTATTTATTAAAAAATGCCCTTTTATCTTAA
>CAIOKL010000061.1 GCA_903858915.1 uncultured Alphaproteobacteria bacterium
AAAAAACCCGCCGAGAATGTTTTCTCGGCGGGCATGCGTAGCAGAGATTATCACTTGGATAAACCCCTCATCTTTCCAGAAAAGAAGATGCTAGTATCATTAAATTTCAGTTTTATAAGTTTAAAAAAACTTATATTTCCGAAATAAACTAGAGTTATCTTAAGTTAAAGAACTAACTATCGATAACGTAACTACAACGGCTAAAGGAATAAAAATCATAGTTTCGATATTTTGACAGTTAAAGACGAGAAGCCTATCAACAAGCCAAATTAAAAATAATTTGGTAAGTGAAGACCTCTTAAAAAACTACGAAAAAATTTTTACAAATTTCTTCGTAACCCCACCTCGATCTTTTCAATTTCTTGATTAGACAAAGGTATGAGTCCCGTTTGCAAAAGATAACCCTCATTGCCGAGAGTATTTTTGCTAATAATTTCTGCGATAAATTCTTTCATTCCGTCAATTAAATTTAAATGTTCTTTTTTATAATAAACATAAAGTGGACGAGAAATTGTGTAAGCTCTTGAAACAATATTTTCTAGGGATGGGGCGACACTATTAATTAAAGATGGCTGAATAAAATTTTGATTTTCTTGAAGAAAACTAAAGCCGAAAATACCCAGCGCGTCTTTATCATTTTTTAATTTTTGGACTATTAAATTATCATTCTCGCCCGCCTCAATAAAATTTCCATCCGATCTAATAATTTGACATTTTTTATGACGAATTTTTTCATCAGGATATTCTTTTATAAAAGCAGAATTTTTTATGCAAGACTCAAGCATCACCAGCTCAACAAAGGCATCGCGAGTCCCAGAAGTAGAGGGTGGACCGTAAATTGAAATTTTAATATTGGGTAAATTTTTATCAATTTCTTGCCAATTTTTATAAAAATTATTTACCAATTCATTATTTTTATTGGGAACTTTTTCGGATAAAGCTAAAAAGATTTGCGTCTTGGTTAAATTATATTTCTGCCCTTTCACCGAATTAGCTAGAACTATGCCGTCATAACCGATTTTTATTTCACCAACATTTACGCCATTTTGCGAACATTTTTCTTTTTCGCTTTTTTTGATTTCTCGCGAAGCATTGACAAAATCTGGGAATTCATAACCAACTCCCGAGCAGAATAATTTGAAGCCTCCGCCGGTGCCAGTTGATTCAACTATTGGCGTTTTAAATTTTGTATCTCTTCCGAAAGTTTCAGAAATTGTTGCGACAAAAGGATAAACCGTTGAGGAGCCAACGATTTGAATGTAAGAACGAGACGAAGATTTAAATAAATTATTTAAAGAATTCGCGCCGAACGCCCAATTTGGCAACAAAAATAGTAAAAAAAATATTTTTAACACAACCGTTCAAATTTAAGTTAAAGATTTTAATAATGGATGACGGTCTTGTTAAAAAGCACTTAAAAGTACTTAAAAAATTCTTTGGTCATTTTTATTATTTTAAAAAAAATGTCAAGATGAAGATTCGGCAATTTTATTTTTAATTACCCACGAAGTAAAAAGCGGTTGATTCAAAAGAATTTTATTTTTATTGTTTTAAAAATAAAAATTAAATTTTTCAAAAAATGCTCCAATCACACCGCGAAAAAACAGCAATATTTAGCCCTCTAATTCAAGTTTTTTTATCAATATTATTTTATTTTATTTTA
>CAIOKL010000062.1 GCA_903858915.1 uncultured Alphaproteobacteria bacterium
AAATAATTGATGGGCGTGAACGTAGCAATTCCACAACATCGTCTGATGATATGCCCTTTATGTCACCTCGTCTTTGGAGAGACGGGAGTCTTGATCTCGATCCATTGAATTGAATTCAATAAAAATATTCTTCCGCTTTGTTGAGAGATAGGCCAGCAAGTCCTCATTCGACATCTTGTTGGCATCAAACTTCCACTGTGACGTGAGAGATTCGATGCTGCTCATGAAGGTATGGTACTGAACAGGCCCATTTTTATCAGGATTTAATCGGCGAAACACTTCCCGAGCATGCGATACTGGCATGGTCAACTTGAGAACCCCCCCCACGCCTTCGACGAACTCTCTCTCCGAGATGAGTCCATCACCATTGGAGTCCAGCTTCCTGAAGGCCTGCTCCAAAATGAGAAAATGGAATTCCATCAGCACACGACGCCAATCAAATCCAAATAAAGCAATTTTTTTTACAATTTTATCAAGATCCGGAGATTCGTAAAGATTGTCATTATGGCTCCCAACCCTATACCATGCCACCAAATCTTTTTTATTTTTATACTGGGCAAGCTTTCCTTTGGCACAAGGAATTTTATAAATTGTGATATTTTTTTCCTTATATTCGAATTTAAAAATTTCAAAATCATGTGAATTTCCAAAGTAATTAGAAATCTGTATTTTTAAATTTTTTTCATCTTTATTTACAACAGTTCCGCAAACATTTCCTTCATCATCAACACCAAAAACTAAATAGCCAAAATCTTCTCCAACCAATGTTGCGGAGTTTGAAAGAGCTGAATAATATTCAAAAAAATCAAATTTATCTTTAAATAAATTATAATTTTTTTTAAACTCAACATACTCGCATTCGCCTTTTTTTAGCAAATTTTCTAGTAATTTCTTTAATTCTTTTTCATTCATAATTTTAAATTTAATATTTGTGGTGAAAAAATTAAATTATTAAGCGATTTTTTGACCAGTTCCCGCCCAATCTTTAATGAAAGTTTCAATACCTTTATCGGTAAGTGGATGTTGTGCTAACTGTTTAATAACTTTGGCGGGGATTGTAGCAACATGAGCGCCAAGCTTTGCCGATTCAACGATATGAATTGGATTGCGCACCGAAGCTACCAGAACTTGCGTTTTAAAATTTTCGTAATTGTCATAAATTTCGCAAATTTCGCCGATTAAATTTAAGCCATCTTGTCCGATATCGTCAAGTCTACCGACGAAAGGCGAAACGAAAGTTGCACCGGCTTTGGCGACTAGAATCGCTTGAGCTGGAGAAAAACATAAAGTGACATTAGTTTGAATTCCTTTATTAGAAAAATAGCGACAAGCCTTGATGCCGTCCATCGTCAATGGTAATTTTATGCAAACATTTTTAGCGATTTTGCTTAAAATTTCTCCTTCGCGAACCATTGATTCGTAGTCAACAGAAGCCACTTCAGCACTTACTGGACCTTTAACTTCGGCGCAAATTTCGGCGATTACTTCTTGAAATTTTCGTCCCGATTTGGCGATTAAAGTTGGATTAGTAGTGACGCCGTCAATCAATCCGTAAGCATTCAGCTCTTTGATTTCGGAGATTTCGGCGGTATCGACAAAGAATTTCATAAATTTTAATAATTAAGGTTGGAAGAAAATTTTTTTACTTTATATTTTAAAAAATTAATTCTTCAATTCAACTTATTAAAATCATATTATGACAAAATTTGCGCAAATAATTTTGCCGAGCGCTCTTAATGATGATTTTACTTATTTCGCCCTTGAAAATCAACAAATTGGCGATGTAGCTTTAGTTGAATTTGGACGCCAAAAACTGTGGGGCGTGGTTATTTCCTTGCATAACGAAGAACCAACTAATTTTGATGTTAAAAAAATTAAAAAAGTTTTGGAAATTCATCAAAAACTTAAACTTACTTTAAATCAAATTAAATTTATTGAGGCAATTTCGTCTTACAATTTAGCGAGTCGAGGCTTAGTATTAAAAAGTTTTATCGGCATTTTAAATTCCGATAAAGTGCAAAAAGAATTTACGCCTTTAACTCACGAAATTCACCAAAATAATTTTCATTTAAAAACTTTACTGCCCGAACAACAAAAAATTTATGAAGAAATTTGTCGGGACTTAAATAGCTCACAAACCTTCTTAATCGACGGCGTAACCGGCTCGGGCAAAACTGAAATTTATTTTGCAATTATTGCCGAAATTTTAAAAAAAGATGCTTCTTCGCAAATTTTAATTTTATTACCCGAAATCGCGCTAACCAGCCAATTACTAAGTCGCTTCGAGGAGCAGTTTGGATTTCGTCCAGCACTTTGGCATTCAAAAATTTCCAAAAAACACAAAAGAGAAATTTATTTTGGAGTAACAAATGGTGCCACCAAAGTCTTAATCGGAGCGCGCTCTTCATTGCTTTTGCCTTTTAAAAATTTGAGCTTAATTGTTATCGATGAAGAGCATGACGGCTCATTTAAACAAGAAGATGTTTTTAATTTTCATGCTCGCGATATGGCGATTGTTAAAAGCAAATTAGAAAATTTTCCAATTATTTTATCCTCAGCGACGCCGGCACTTGAAACCTACAGCAACGCTAAAAGCGGTAAATATAAACAATTTTTATTAACAAAAAAATTCGGCACTAAAAATGTCATTGATTTTGTTGATTTGCGTCAAGAAAAAATTGAAAATAATCACATTTTATCGAAAAAATTACGCGAAGAAATTGCTAAAAATTTATTACAAAAAAAACAAAGTTTATTATTTTTAAATCGTCGCGGATATTCTCCCGTAACACTTTGTAAATCTTGTGGCAAAAAATATGATTGCCCAAATTGTGATTTTCATTTAGTCCTTCATAAAAATAAAAATTTATTAATTTGTCATCATTGCGGACATCAAGAAAAAATTTTAAAGAATTGTAAATATTGCAACGAAGAAAGCTCGTTGACTAGCGTCGGAACCGGCGTAGAAAAACTTCTCGAAGAAGTAAAATTCGTCTTTCCCGACGCACAAATTGCCTCAATAAATAGTGACGATATCAAAAGTTTTGAAGATGCTGAAAAAATTGTCAAAGATATTTCATGTGGAACAATTGATATAATTATCGGAACGCAAATGATTTCCAAAGGCTATGATTTTGCCAATTTAAATTTGGTTGGCATTGTTGATGCCGATTCAATGCTTTATTCCTCGGATTTACGCGCCTTAGAAAGAGCTTATCAAGTTTTTACGCA
Source organism: uncultured Alphaproteobacteria bacterium (assembly GCA_903858915.1). Lineage (GTDB taxonomy): Bacteria > Pseudomonadota > Alphaproteobacteria > Rickettsiales > UBA1997 > CAILUF01. Next base: position 3,232 of record CAIOKL010000062.1, read on the forward strand.
GGTTATGGGCAGAGCGGGACGCCGAGATGAAAGTGGTAAAATTATTATTCAAACTTTTAATCCACAAAATCTACTTTTTGAAAAAATCGCTCTCGATGACAAAAAAGATTTTTATGATTTTGAGTTAAATAATCGCCAACAATTAAACTTACCGCCTTTCGCGCAAATGGCGAGGTTTGAGATTAGCGCCGTAAAAGAACAAGATGCAAAAAATTTTGCTAAAAATTTACTCGGATATTTTCCAATTGATGAAAAAATTGAAATTTTTGGACCCGCGCCGGCACCGCTTCAAAAGCTTAAAAATCGTCATCATTTTTTGATTCATTTGAAAGTTGATAAAAAAGTTAATTTACAAAAATTAATTAATGACATAACTTCTAAAATTGAAATTCCTACCAAGTTCAGATTAAGAATAAATATTAATCCTTTTTAACTAAATTTAACAAAAAATGATTTATAAATTTATCACAAAAACGCTTATTTTAACTTTAATAATTTGCTTCGACGCTTATTCGCAAAGCGAAATGGCGCAAAATATTTCTCAAGAATTTTCCAAAATAATTTTATCTCCAGAAATAATCACCAAAAAAGATTATAATAATTTTTGGAAAAAAACGGGGATTAAATCTCGAGAAGAAAAAATGAATTTAATTATTGCAATCAAAAATAATTTTGTGGCAGTTCAGGAATATAATAAGGATGTTTGGGAGTGCGCTGAGCAATCTTGGATTGCCAATAAAGAAATTGAGTGCGCTGACCTTAAAAAAAGCACCAAAAATCTTAGAAATATTTTTTCTAATTCCGCGGAAATTGACAAATTTAAACAAATGGAGAAAAATTTTATCGATCTCATAAAAATATCTTCAAAGCGCGGAAAAAATATCGATGAACCCAATACTTTAAAAATTTTTCAACAAATTACTTTAGCTGATATTCAGAAAACCAAAGAGAGTACTAAAAAAATATTAGAACGGGCCGATGTTATTCTTCAGCCCGAATTTATAAACTCCGGAATCTAACTCTCTGTAGTGTAATTTGGTGATTCTGAAGTTATAGTTATTGAATGTGGATGAGATTCTCTTAATCCTGAATTAGTAATTCTAACAAATTCGCAATTTCTTCGCATATCTTCAATATTAGCGTTGCCAGTATAACCCATCGCTGATTTTAAACCGCCAACTAATTGGTGAATTACATCAACAACCGAACCTTTGTAAGGCACGCGCCCCTCAACGCCCTCTGGCACTAATTTCATTTTATCCGCCACATCTTGTTGGAAATAACGATCGGCCGAACCACGAGCCATGGCTCCAAGAGAACCCATTCCGCGATAAACTTTGTAAGAGCGACCTTTAAACAAAACAATTTCTCCGGGAGTTTCTTCGGTTCCCGCTAGCAAACCACCGAGCATTACAGCGCTAGCTCCGCCAGCGATTGCTTTCGCCAAATCTCCTGAAAATCTAATACCGCCATCGGAAATTACGGGAAGTTTTACTTTTTCACAAAATTCCATTACATCTAAAAGTGCGGAGAATTGCGGAACTCCAACGCCGGCAATTATACGAGTTGTACATATTGATCCTGGGCCAATACCAACTTTAACACCATCGACACCCGCGTCAAAAAGCGCCTTGGCAGCTTCTTTGGTGGCGATATTGCCAGCAATAATTTCTTGTTTTGGATAAAGTTTTTTTAACTCTCTTACAGTTTCAATTACGCCCTTGGAATGACCATGCGCAGTATCGACAACTAAAATATCAACATGCTCTTCAATTAAACTTTCCGCGCGTTTTATGCCGTCTTTACCGACCGCAGTGGCTCCCGCGACTAATAAACGACCCTCTTTATCTTTCGAAGCAAATGGAAATTGTTTGGTTTTTTCTAAATCTTTTCCCGTCATCAAACCTATGCAATTATTGTCGTTATCAACAATAATAATTCTTTCAATTTTGTTTTTATGTAAAAGATTTTTAGCTTCCAATTTACTAACGCCAAGCTTTGCGGTAATAAGATTTTCTTTAGTCATTAAATCTTTAACAAGTTGTTTTTTATCGTGAGCAAAACGCACATCGCGATTCGTCAAAATTCCAACCAGTTTTTTAGAGCCATTTTTAACGACCGGAATTCCTGAAATTCCATATTGCTTCATTAGTTGCAAAGCATCGCCAAGAGTTTCTTCGGGGGTTATAACAACTGGATTAACCACCATTCCCGACTCAAATTTTTTAACTCTTCTAATCTCGTCGGCCTGATCTTTTATTGATAAATTTTTATGAATACAACCAATCCCGCCACTTTGCGCCATGGCAATTGCCAAGCGACTCTCGGTTACGGTGTCCATCGCCGCAGAAATTATGGGAATTTCGATTGAAATATTTTTAGTAATTTTTGTTCTGGTATTGGCTTCGCTTGGAAGAACTTCGGAATAAAGAGGCTTAAGCAAAACATCATCAAATGTTAAAGCTGGTGAAGATGTTTCGATAATTTTGCGATTATTTACCATAATTTTGCTACCTATTATTTAATTTTAATTCTTGTTTAATAAATCAATAAACTTAAAAATTAGTTAAGTTTTTAAAATAAAAATTGTAGCAACAAATTATCGCTTACTGAAAAATAAAACTCAATGTTAATTTAACAACAAAATAAATTATGGCCTCTCACATTGAAAAACTTTGCCTCGAAAAAAATATAAAATTAACCGAAAACCGAAAAATTATCGCTAAAGTTATATCAAAAAGCACCGACCATCCGGATGTTGAAGAAGTTTATAATCGCGCTTCAAAAATTAATAATAAAATTGGCATCGCCACAGTTTATCGTACCGTTAAAATGCTTGAAGAATCAGGAATTATAGCCAAACACGACTTCTTAAATAAGGGTCGCGCTCGTTATGAATTTCTTGAAAATGATGACCATCACGACCACCTAGTTGACATTACCAACGATGAAGTAATAGAATTTTTTAATGAAGAAATTGAAAAATTAAAAGAGAAAATTGCGCACGATCATGGTTATGAATTAATCGGACATAAACTTGAATTATATTGCAGACCAATTGTTAAAAAAAATTAAAATAATTTATGGCAGTTTACACAAAAATTACCTTCGAAGAACTTGCCCAGCATCTCACTAATTACGAAGTCGGCGAACTCGTTGAATTTAAAGAAATAGTTGACGGAATTGATAATTCAAATTTTATCGTAAAAACCTCAATAAATACTTTTATTTTTACAATTTTTGAGTCACGAATCGATAAAAATAGCCTAGATTATTTTATGAATTTCAAAGAACATTTAGCTTTAAAAAACATTTCTTGTCCCGCGCCAATTAAATCAAAAAATTCCCAAACAATCCTTGATTTTAAAAATAAAAAAACTGCCTTGGTGAGCTTTCTTAGTGGTGCCACACTAAAATCAAATACTGACGGTTATTATTATAATATAACCGGCAATCATTGTTTTCAAATCGGATCAACTCTTGCTAAAATGCATTTGGCTTCGAGTGATTTTAAGATGTCTCGTCAAAATGATTTGGCGGTTAAAGATTTTGAAAATTTATTTAACAAATTTAAGCATTTGATTGATGCTTACGATCCAAATTTAAATAAATTAATTACCAAAAATTTAAGCACATTAAATGCCTTATGGAATGTTGATTTAGAATCCGCCTCGTGTCATTTAGATTTATTTCCTGACAATGTTTTTTTTGACGAAAAAAATCAAATTAGCGGTGTGATTGATTTTTATTTTTCGGCGAATGATTTATTGATTTACGATTTTGCAATAGTTGTAAATGCTTGGTGTTTCGATAAAACCACTTTCAATTTTGATAAATTTAATGCTTTATTAAATTCTTACCAAAAAATAAGACCTTTCACTTCAAAAGAATTAAATTTTTTGGAAACCGCTTTAATTGGAGCATCGATGCGCTTTTTATTAACAAGGCTCCACGATATGTTCTTTACCCCAAAAGATTCTCTTGTAAAAATAAAAAATCCTCTTGAATATAAAGAAAAGCTTTTATTTTTCATCAATAATAAAATATTAAAACAATGATAAATTATAATTTTTTTGGCAAAGATTGCACGATTGATTCAGAATTAAAAGATCGCACTGATTTAAATCAAAAACTCAATGATTTAAATTTTAAATTTGGAGAAGTTTTGTTGTTAAATCAAGTTCACGGAAATAGCGTTGTCGCAATTGATGACATTAAAAAAATTCACGGGACTCAAGATTTACCAAAAGCCGATGGCATTGTTACTAATTTAAAAAATGTTGCCCTTGGAATTGTTACCGCGGATTGCGCGCCAATAATTTTTTATGACGAGGAAAATCAAGTTATCGGCGCTTGTCACGCCGGCTGGAAAGGCGCTAAATTAGGAATTATTCAAGAAACTGCAAAAAAAATGCAGGATTTGGGTGCTAAAGATATTCGCGCAATAATTGGACCAATGATTCAACCATATTCTTATCAAGTTTCGGTGGATTTTTACAACGAATTTTTAGCGGAAGATCCTAATAATTTAAGATTTTTTAAAGAAGCTTCCGATTCAATTCATTGGAATTTTAATTTACCGAATTACATTGAGGGCAAACTTGCGAAAAGCGGTATTTATGACATTGAAAATTTAATGATAGACACTTACACAAATCATCAAAAATATAGTAGTTATAGAAGATTTTGTCACGGTAGCGAAGAAAGTTCCGGAAGAAATATTTCGGTTATTTGCCTAAACTAAATTTGTTCTTTTTTAATAATCTCTTTTACGAGTTTTAAATAGGCAACTGAGCCGGTGCATTTAGAATCATAAATTATTCCCGGCAAGCCGTAAGAGGGTGCTTCTGAAAGTTTTACATTTCGCGGAATATAACTTTCGTAAACTTTATCTCCAAGAAAATTTCGCACATCTTCCTCAACTTGTTCGGTAAGCTTATTGCGCTTATCATGCATTGTTAAAATTATGCCACTAATTGCTAAATTTTGATTCAAATTATCTTTAATTAATCCAACGGTATTTAACAAATGACTCAAACCCTCAAGAGAGAAGAATTCGCATTGCATTGGAATCAATATTGAATCCGAAGCACAAAGAGCGTTTAGCGTAAGAAGCCCCAAAGATGGCGGACAATCGATAATTATAACATCAAAATCTACAACAATTTTTTCTAAGGAATTTTTTAGCAAAAATTCTCTTTGTTCAATATTTACCAACTCAACTTCCGAAGCTGATAAATCAACCGTCGAAGTAATGATTTTTAAATTAGGTATTTTTGTTTTAATAATCGCCTCAGAAGCTTCAATTTGACCAATAATAACTTCGTAAATCGTATTGTGTCGCTCGCCGACATCAACTCCGAGACCCGTGCTAGCATTACCTTGTGGATCCATATCGATTAACAAAACCTTTTTTCCAATTGCGGACATTGCAGTGGCAATATTTATCGCCGTCGTTGTTTTTCCAACTCCACCTTTTTGATTTACAATCGAAAATATTTTAGCTTTTTTAATATTATCTTGTTGGTTCATATAATTTATAAATTTTGGGTTTCGGATTGCTATCTTCAAACTAAATTTGTTAAATAATTTGTCAATTCGTTTCACATGAAACAATTAAAAAATCATCTATATTTTTCTTAAAAAATTTACATAAATTGTTGAACCGACGGCATCAATTTTTTTATCAAAACATTCAATCGAATAACATCCGCCTTTGGCAATTGGATATCGAAAATCACCAGCAAATATATCAAACGCTATTTTGGCGTGATAGCTGAATTTGTTATCTCCGAATAAATCAAAATTGAACTTTATTTCTTTAAAGTTTTTTTGCAAAAAAATCATTAATCCTTTTAGTAGAAAATGCCTTAACTTTTAAGACAATTAAAATATTATTAAGATACTAACACTATTTTTTTGTATGCATCAGATCTTTAAAATTTACTTTCACTTATTGACAATAATTTTAACAAAATTTCTTAATTCTAAACATAAATATATCATCTAAACATAATAAATAGACTAATAAAATATATTCAAGAAGAGGTGAAAGATATAAACTAAAATTCTATGGAGAACCTATATTAAATAACAACTAATCAACTTTACAAGTTTTTAAATACGAAATTCTCTATATCAGAAAAAAGAATTTTATCACAATTAAGTTTAAAAATGTTTGA
>CAIOKL010000063.1 GCA_903858915.1 uncultured Alphaproteobacteria bacterium
ATCTATAATCGCACAAAATTAACCAAAAGATTTTTCGTTTCTAATCAAAAAAATCGGCAAATTTTGCAAGAAATTATTGAAGATTTTACTAAAAATAAATCAAAAAATATTGTTAAAATAAACTCTTGGGGGCGCGAAATAACTATAAAAAAAGCCTTTGAAAATGTTGCCATTTTTAATTTCGAAGAATTATTTAATCAAAATTATTCTTCGGCGGATTTTAAAGAAATTTGTCAAAAATTTAACTTAATTTTTTTGCAAAAAATTCCTTTACTTCAAAAGGACGAAATTAATGAAATTCGTCGCTTTACTTTGTTTGTTGATGAGGCTTATGAAAATAAAGTTTTACTTATTATGATGTCAAAAATAAATTTAAGTAAGTTTAAAAATATTATTAGTTTCGCCCCTTATTTTTCTAGGACAATCTCAAGAATTCACGAAATTATTTCTGACAAATATTGGGATGAAAATATTGAAAAAATTTAATTTTTAAAAAAATATTGTTCCGTCCGCTAGCAATTTTTAATCAATGATTTATATGAAGACTAATTGCTTTGCTTGCTTTACGAATTTATACAATTTTTTTTTACAAACGAAGCCAAGGGTTGATTTTCAAGGCGAAACTTCCGCAAGCGCTCAAATTGTTTTTGCAAAAAAAGAGAGTGATAATAATAATTTTTCGTCAAAATCTTCCGAAGAAAATGGCGAAGATAATGAGGAGATTTTTCAAGAAATTCACATAGAAAAAAATTCCAAAGTTACTTTTACAAATCAATTTCCGGACTTTAAAAAAAATAATGAGGATATAAGCGTCGAGCCATTAAATAAAGCTTTAACTGAGCAATCGCCATCTTTGGAAGCTCTCACTAAATCACCCAAAACAATTTCAAAAAAAATTACACAAAATGCCGGAAGAGGAAAAATTTGGCGCATTCCTGAAATTAAAAAATCATTAGAATCATTGCCTTTAGAGTCGCGAATTTATTCGATTGGCTTTATTGCCAATGATGATAAAATTATTGCGCTAAACACGATTGTGGAAGAAAATAAAAAAGAAGATTTTCCGAGACCGCAATCTCCCGCTCCAGAATTATTAAAAATATATTCCGTTGGCTTTGTTGTTTGCGGGCATCCGAATAATACAATCTCTTCCACGAAGATTAAAAAAAATATTGGAGAGGGGAAAATTTGGCGCTTGGTCTCTTCGAATTTTGATTCAATTCAGAAATAGAGATTGGGAAAATTATTTAAAATCGTGCAAAGTAAGTAAAAAAATTATGTTTGCTTATTTAATAATTATATTTAATAAAATAATTGTTGATTAATTTTATTATAAACTTTATAAGAATGTTTTTAAAAAATAATAGTTTAATTAAAAGTTCTTGTTTTATGAAATTTCCCACTAATTTTGCATGTTTAAGTTTTCTTTGTTGTTTTGGGGTGTATTCTCTTAAGGATAATTCAAATAATGCTTCAATTGGCGCCGATAATGGCGGTGTTTCTGGAGAGTTGGTATTTGCGAATCCTAATAATTCAGAATCGACAACTTTCCCACAAGATACCCATGTAAATGTCGGAAATCAAAATGTTGGGAATCAAAATGGCGTAAATCAAAATGGCGTAAATCAAAATGTCGTAAATCAAAATGGCGGAAATCAAACTGCTGGGACTACGATATTTGTAACTAACGCTCCTTTCGATCTTGGTTTGGGAGGTGATCGCTCCGAAACTCCGCCTCCGCCACCTCCACCGCGCTCCACAGCGGGGCAGCAATCTCCGGGTATTTTCGAAGTAACTTCTACTTATGTTGGTAATTTGCCAGTTAATTCGAATCAATTATTACCGGGGCAGGTTCAATTATTTCAGATGCCGGTTAAAATTTTGGGTCAAAATCATGAAGGTTTTGATAACTCTCCGCCACCTTCGCCTCCGCCACCGGTGAATGAATTTGGTGATTTTGATCGAATTGATTCTTCGCCACCGCCTCCGCCACCGGTGAATGA
>CAIOKL010000064.1 GCA_903858915.1 uncultured Alphaproteobacteria bacterium
ATTTTAAAATGGGAGTTACAAAAAAGAAGACAGAGAGAAATAAGAAAGAGTTTATTGAAGGTGAATTGGCGCCATAATTTTTTTATGTCTTTTTGGCACTGTTAAAATTTTTCCAAGATTTCTTGATAATTCAAAATTAAAATTTGATTTAACCCAAAGATTGAGCAAGCTCACTCAAGCTACAATTTCGATTAAAGGCGATCTCGAAATTGACCTCCTGCCCTCTCCCTCAATATCCGCGCACCATGTGTTTATCGAAAATTATGCGCCACCCAGCAAGCGCAGTAAGAGTGATAATTTTTATAATATTTATGTCAAAGATTTAAAAATAGTTTTTCCAATTTTTAGATTCAGTGGCGGTCAACTTATTGAGAAAGTAATCGCCGATAACGCAACAATAGAGGTCGCTCAACCCGAAGCTTTAAAGAAAATTGAAAATAGTTCTTTTGGAGCAATATTAGAAAGAGTTTCTAAAAATATTCCTGATTCTGAAAAAAATATTGCCTCAAAAGGCGGTATAACTTCTAAATTATTTCCAATTAATGACATTGAAAGCGTCACCATAGGATTATCAATCAATCCCAGCATTCAACTCAACGATTCCAACATTATTTTTTATAATGAATATGGCATTTCCAAAGAATTTACCAAAATTGATTCAACAATTAATTACCGAGAAAATTTGATCGAAGGTTACGGAAGTTTTGTAAGCCAAACCATTGAAAATGAATTTAGAGTACTCGCCAAGTTTGATTCCATCAACAAAAATAAAGAAAATCCCAAAGATGATTCTTTTTTCTTTTTAAGTTCGCCGGCCTTTAATCTAAAAATTAGTGGAAATTTTTTGGAAAAAAATATCGATGGCCTCTTAAAAACAAAGTTTCGGGGCTTTTTAGAGTGCGATATTCTTGAGTTAAAAAATCTTTACAAATCCTTAATTTCGAAAAACGATTCCTTCTCCTCCAAGCTTCGCTTCAATGGTAAATCAATAAAATTAAGTTCGGAATTTTATAATGATGGCAAAAATATTGATTTGAAAAAAATTATTATCACTTCAGATTTAGCCAATGGCTCAGGTGATATTTATCTTGGCTTATCGGATAAAATTTTCACCACCGATATTAAGCTTGAATTAGATGATTTAGACCTAGATAGTATTTGGTCCACGGAAAATCCCGCCAAAAAAATTGCCGAAAAAAATAAATCACAAAATCTTATAGAAAACGCTCAAATATCCGCCGATGCAACCGACTCAAAACCCAAAGAAACCGAAACAAAAACCGCTCCGAAATCTTCGCCGATAAAAGTTAGAAATCGCAATATTTCAGATCTAATTCTTGAGGCGCGAGATTATGATGTTAACATGGAAATTTTTATTAAAAGCGCCACTCTTTACGAAGGAAAAGTTAAGGATATAAAATTTTTTGCAAACATTGCCAACGACAATAAAATATTGATTTCACCGCTTTCCTTTAAGCTTCCCGGCAATTCGGAATTTAGAGCTAACGGTATTTTTGAAGAATATGACGCGAATTCAAAATTCACTGGAAATATCGACGGCAAAGGCGAATCGTTGAGTGAAATTTTTAAATGGCTTCAAATTGAAACCGGCAATGTTAAAATTGATAATTTAAAAAATTACGCGTTGTACGGTGATTTGGAAATCACCCCGACCCTTGCCAGTCTAAAGAATTTTTATGTAAATTTGGATGATAAAAAAACTGAATTTTATGGAAATTTTGAAGTTAATGACAAAGAAAAAAATCGTTTTGTAAATGCCAATATTCAAATCTCGGAGTTTGATTTTGAAAAATATATTTCATTTTCAAAAAATAATAGCTACTTAAACGAAGGCATTTTGTTTGATAAATTATTGTGGTTGAATCAAGTTTATTCAAACTATTCAATAAAATTAAAATTCGATAAATTTATTTATGGCGATCAAGAATTTAAAAATCAAAATTTCATTTTAGATTTTGGCCAAGGCTATCTCAAAATTCCGAAAACCCACTTCGATTCTGAAAAAAATATTTTTGATTTTGAGTTTGATGTCGATATTAGCGATAAAAATCAAACCACCAATTTAAAACTTAATGCCGACAAATTAAAATTAAAGTTAAAAGCCGATGACGATACTGATACAAGGGTCCGCGGTCTTAGTCTTTTTGATAAATTTTATAAATTACCTTCGCTTCAAGGATTTTCTGGGGACATCGATTTAACCGCGAGCGAAATTAATTTAGATGATAAATTAATCACTAATTTTGATTATAAAAATTCTTTAAAAAATGGCATTTTTGGTCAATCAAAATTGTCAATGCAGATTTATGATGGAACCTTCGAATATAAGGGTTTATGCGACATAAAATACAATAAAATAATTAACGGATTATTTTCTTGTAAATCTTGTAATCTTAATAAAATTCTTGACGATTTTTATAATGTAAAAGCCATTAATGGTGTCACTAATTTATCAGGAAATATTGTGAGCATCGCTAAATCGGTCGATGAATTTAAAAATAATCTTAATTCGGAAATTAACTTGGCGATTTCAGCCCCAAGGATTGACGGCTACGGATTAAACGAATTAGTTAGAAAAATGTTTTCCGTAAAAACCTTCGCTAGTCAATTAGCGGAGCCTGAAAAAATTCTTGAAAACCAAGAATTATCCACGCAATTCGTTCAAGCTAAAGGATTTATAAATTTAAAAGGCGCCAAAAATAGCAATTTTTCCCTTTCCCTGAGCGGTCCCGCCATGAATTCTGTTTTTTCGGGAATTATTTTTTTAAATGACGAAAGTATTAACGGCACACTCAATACAATATTTTTATCAGGCTCTTCGGAGAAAAAAATTCCAATTAATATTGCCACTAATGTCGTGGGTTTTTTTGATGATGTCGGTTATGTTTCCAATCTCAATCAAGCTCGCCAATATCTAGGCTTGGAGCGCATTAATAATCAAGAATTAAATAATAAATTGTTAGCTCAATCGGAAGAAAAAAAAGTTGCTAAGAAAAATAAAAAAGCTCCTAAAAAAACTTTAGAAAAAATTGAAATAGCGCCGACCGAAAATCAAATTAGTGAAGAAGATAAAAATGCTTTACAACCTACAGCACCAAATAAAGAAGACACTCTTTCAAAAACTAAATTAATCGAAGATAATTCTTCAAAAAATAATCTTGAAAATAAAATTAATTTGCCAGAATCAGAAAATTCTGGCACCGTTGTGCAACCATCTTTCTAAATCAAATGACCATTTTAATTAATAAAATTTTACAAAAAAAATCTCAAGAAAAAATAATTTGTTTAACGGCTTACACTTATCCAATCGCTAAAATTCTTGACCAAAATTGCGATATAATTTTGGTCGGCGATTCGCTTGGAATGGCTATTTACGGGCATAGCGACACTACTCAAACTACTTTAGAAATGATGATAAATCATGGCAAAGCAGTTACCAAAGCCTGCGCGAACGCCTTAATCGTCGTCGATTTACCGATTAATACTTACGAAAATTCGCCCGAACAAGCCTTAAAAAATGCCCAAAAAGTTATTGCGGAAACCGGTTGCCACGCCATCAAAATCGAGACTTCGCGCGCCTTAGTTTCAACTGTAAAATTTTTAGTCGATAATAAAATCAATGTGATGGGACATATCGGATTATTGCCTCAACAAGTTAATGAAATTGGCGGTTATCGTTATCAAGGTCGCGATGAAAAATCCGCCCAAGAAATTTTTGAAACAGCATTGGAGCTTGAAAAAGCTGGAGCTTTTAGCATTGTAATTGAAGCCGTTCCCGCCGACCTTGCCACCAAAATTTCACAAAATTTAAAAATTCCAACGATTGGCATCGGAGCTTCTTGCGAATGCGACGGACAGGTTTTAGTAATCGATGATTTACTCGGATTAAATCAAGAATTTAAACCAAAATTTGTTACTCATTACGAAAATTTATCGCAAAAAATTGCCGATGCGGTGACCATCGATTCTTTGAGTTGGAGAATCGATTTCAAGAACGGGA
>CAIOKL010000065.1 GCA_903858915.1 uncultured Alphaproteobacteria bacterium
CCAATTCGTCAAATCGCTGAAAATGCTGGTTTTGATGGCGCAGTTGTTGCCAATGAAGTGCTTTCGAAAGCTGATGCTTCTTATGGTTATGACGCACAAAATAATAAATATGTTGATATGTTCAAGGCTGGTATCGTTGATCCAACTAAAGTGGTTCGCACCGCTTTACAAGATGCTTCATCGATTGCCGGTTTGTTGATTACAACTGAATGTGCTATCATCGAGAAAAAAGAAGAAAATTCGCACTCTCATGGCGCTCCTGCGGGAATGCCTGGTGGCGGAATGTTCTAAACAAATTTAATTTTAAGAATATTAAAATTAACCCATATCAATCAAAAGTTGATATGGGTTTTTTTTATTAAAAAATCTCAATACATTTTTGTTTTGATAGTAAAAATAATTTATTATTCCGGAGTTTTTGAGCTGGCGATAAAACGCTCCGCAAATGGTTCTTGAACATCACGGCTTGGTTGCCCTTCGGAAATTAAAGTTGATGATTCTTGAGTATTAATTTTTGCTTTTTTAGAGGAGCTTTCAAAGGCGCTTTCATTTGAACTGAATAATGAGATAAATTCTGGGGGTTTTGAGCTTAAAGAGAATTCTGGGATTTCAACTGGTCTTTTTGCTTTCGGAATTACTATTGAAAAATTATTAGGTAATCCATAATCGGATGCTGAACCCGATTCTCTTCCCATTGAGATTTCTTCAACGCTACTCTCCGAAAACATAGTGCTTGTTGATTGTTGTCCTTGCGCCGTTATCGTCATAGCGCTCTGTGTTTCACTTGGTCGCATTGAAAATTCCGATCGAAGCTCTTCACGAAGCTCTTTTGCGCTCGAGGATTTTCGTTTTTCTAAGGGCGGTATAACGAATTGCTTTTGCGGAGCAAATGTTACGGGTGCAGAATCAACCTCAATTCTATCCCAGACATGTTGATCTATCGAGGATTGTCGTTTTTCTAAGGGCGGTATAACGAATTGCTTTTGCGGAGCAAATAATTCGGGTGCAGAATCTAAAACTGAAGGCGTAACCGCAATTTTATCTCTGGAATGTTGATCTATCGCTTGATAACCCAACCGTTTTTTTATTTGTTGTGATGCTATCATTTGGAAACTCGGTGGCGGAGCCAAGGAAAGGGGCCCTAATTGTGGAGTCGACGCAATTTTTTTAAATAAATCACCGGAGTAATTATGTAAACCGCGCTCGAAATCAATATCCGTTCTGCCGGTGTCTATTAAAGATTGTTTTAAGGATGATAAAAATCTTTTAACCGGTTTACAGAATAAAGCTCTATTTCCTCCCATTTCATCAATTCTTTCTGCGAAGACCGCGCAATTTACCAAGAATTGTTGTAAATTTTTATTTAAATTTTCTTTTGATCCCGAAACTGAGTGTTCTCTTTGAAACTCCGTAAAAATACTTTTTTCTTCGAATTTTTTTGATTCCCATATTTTTATTCTTATATTTTCATGTTCGTTTATAGTATCGGTTAAAATAATAAAATTTAATAAAAAGTTTATTCTAGAATTGGTTCGGCTAAAATTATCTCCCGATGATAAATTGCTTTTTTTTAAGCATTTTTTTATAAGCGATAAGTTTAATTGACTCGGATTTTTTGAGTTAAATTTTGGATTATTAGTCAACTCGTTACAAGCAATAAGAATAACAACATTAAGTATGTCTATAGTTTCTTTTAGGGCAGTTTCAGGTTGACCTAATTCTTTCATAAACCCATCTGAAGTATACAGTTCTTGTAAACCAGAGCAATCCATTTCCAAAACTTTGCCCGGATATGGCGAATCTTTTTCAAAATATCCGTTTAAAAAATTTACGACTTCGCCATATTTTGCAAGCTCCTTAGATTTTCCATCGGGTTTTTCAATTGTAAATGAAACTGGTGATTTCACTGCAGTTAA
>CAIOKL010000066.1 GCA_903858915.1 uncultured Alphaproteobacteria bacterium
AAAAAAAATGGCAGATTTAAACTGGTTGGAACCCCAGCAAGCTCAAAAACTCTTAATATTTAGTTTATAAAATAAAAATAATAAATGATCAATCAATTTATAAACCTTCGATTTCACAAAATAATTTAATACACGCTTGAATAGTCAAAGGCTTTTAAATGACTGCAAATGCCCCTAAATCATAACATCTAATATAATTTAAATTATAATTGTATATAAAAACCTTATACTCTCCTCTTCTCCATAAGACGTAGAAAATACAATTTTTGGTTTCTTCAATATCTTTTCTGTGTATTTCTATATTAATAAATTTTATTAATGTACATTTATTCGCTCAACAGCTTAATACCCGTCCAAAATGGGCATCGAAATATCAATTATAATAAAATCGAAGAAGATATTATTTTAAGAGTAGCTCGTATAAATATCAATTGCCTCTTGTCCATTTTAGGCCTCTATTATACTAAAATTATGTATATATTTTAAAATCGATATTATCCCTATCCGATTAAATTGAACATCATCAACAACTAGTATATGAAATTCCTTATTTTAATAATATAGTTTCAACTAATCAATAGTACTTTGAAATCTTTTTTTCAGCATTGTTGGTTATCTTTTGATTTTTCGACGATTATCTTTATTTTTCATTTAATGTTTTTCGTTTATATTTGATAGAGTTTGTTCTAGCAAAATATTTAATCTTAAGAAAAGCTGTCGGGCTTAATAATTCGAAATGGCTTTTTGTGGGCAATTTTCGCTCAAGTAAGAAGCCTAATCAAATTAACATTCATCAAACTATTTCTAAAGATTTTGTGGATAAACCGCTATCGAGACAAAGATTTAATAAAATGCTTAAAGAGTTGGCGATAAAAGCGCAAATTGAACCTTCGAGAGTTCATCCGCATGTTTTTCGCCATTCATTCGCAACGCATCTTCTCAACAATGGGGCGGATTTACGAGTTTTGCAAGAATTACTTGGTCATAGCGATATTTCAACTACTGAAATTTATACTCATATTTCTGAAAATAAATTGCGCGATGCTGTTTTAAATCATCATCCGCTTTCTAAAAATAATTTTTAAAATGTCTGTTTCAAATAAATATAGCAAAGAATCAAAAAACAACCCGCAATTCAATCTTTGCGAGCATAAGAAGAAGGCGCTTGAAGAGGGCGATAAAGAAAAACTTACCATAATTGAAAGACTTGAAACCGAGATTGAAAAACTGCTGATTATAAAAAAAATTAGAGAAGATCAAAAATTGCTAAATTTATATAAACGAGATATAAATAATGCGATGCAAGAGGGTTCTTATAATCTGATCGAAACTATTCTTTTGAAAGAAATTGAATTACTCGAGGCAGGTGATTTTGAAGCGATTAACATGTTGGATAAATTGAAAAATAAGGCGCAAAATAAAATCAATGAATTGATAAAAATTTCAATAAAAATGTATGAAATTCAATCTAACATTGTTAATATTCCAACTTCACCCGCTCCCTCAAGAATTTCTTCGAAGCCGGCAGAATCCTACAAGCCCTTCACTAAATATGAAGGTTTTCATTTAGAAAAAACCTTGGGAGGCGAGTTTATTCAAACTTTAGATGCGGATATAAAAAATTTAGTTGGAAGCGAAGTTGTTAATTCAAAGCCCGAAGATTTATCAAAAAAAATTATTGATGAAATCAGAGATATAAAACAAGGCAATGATAAACCTTTGGAAAATGATAATTCCTCGGTGAGTAAAAAATCGGTTGCAAATTCTGGGCGCTCTAGCAAAGGTGAGTGGACCGAATTAGTTAATAATCAAGAGAAGCAACAAGGTCAAGAAGTTGGTAACGAAATTGGCGGATCATCGCACAAAAAATAAATTTATTTTAGACGATTTCTTCGCCGAAAACGCGTTGATAAAATTCGCGAATTACTGATTTTTCATCATCAATAATTTTGTTATAAAAGCTTAAAATAAAAGCTTCTTTAATCGAATTAAAAATTTCAATATTGCGTCCCCAAGAAATTAAAGTTCTTAGCGAAATAAGGTTCGAAATATCGCCATTTCTAAAGGCTTCACGACTTAAATTAGCAATTTTCACCATTAATTTTGAAGTTTGTTGATGTTCTTTTGATGATAAAAAAGCTAATTTTTTTTGTAAAATAGCAATCTCATGTTCTTCGGATAAATAATTCAAAGACGCCACAATATTCCAGCGATCCATTTGCGCTTGATTGATTAAATTAGTGCCGTGATAAATGCCTAAATCATCACCGGCGCCAAGAGTGTTAGAGGTCGCGAAGAGGCGAAAATTTGGATGCGGAGTAATAATTTCATTTTCTTCAAGAAGCGCAAATTTGCCATCTTCTTCAAGAAGTCGTTGAATCACAAAAGAAACATCGGTTTTAATGGCGTCATATTCATCAAGCACCAAAGCTACTCCGTTGCGAAGCGCGAAGGGAATTATACCTTCTTTAAATTCAGTAATTTGTTTATCATTTTTAAGTTTTATGGTATCTTTTCCGACTAAATCTAAGCGAGTAATTTGTGAATCAAAATTAATGCGCATGCAAGGCCAATTAAGCCTCGAGGCGATTTGCTCGATATGAGTTGATTTGCCGGTTCCGTGCATTCCTTGAATCAAAACTCTTTGATTAAAAGTGAATCCTGCCAAAATTGCATTACTAGTTTTTTCGTCAAATAAATAATTTATATCTACGGTTGGAACTAAGTCTGATGTGGTTCCAAAGCCATTTATTTCAAAGTTGCAATTGATGCCAAATGTTTTTTTGCAATCAATTTTTACTAAAGAATTTTCAATTTTTGACGACATTTTTAAAAAGTTAAGTTATTTTAAGAAATGAATATTATAATTTTATTTAAATTATTCAAATAAACAAAATATTTCATGATAAATTTTAAAATTTTTACAATTTTCCCTGAACTTTTTCCGCAAATTTTAGCTAAATCAATTACGGGTGAAGCGCTCAATAAAAATTTATGGAAATTAGAAATTATAAATATTCGTGATTATGGTTTTGATGAGCGCAAAACCGTTGATGATGCGCCTTTTGGAGGTGGTGCCGGCATGGTTTTTCGCCCCGATGTTTTGCATCACGCGCTTGATAAAAATATTTCGAAAAATCTTCAAAAACCTAAGATTATTTATCCATCACCGCGAGGCAAAGTTTTTAATCAAAAAATGGCGCAAAATTTAGCGCAAGAATCGGAAATTAATATTATTTGCGGTCGCTATGAAGGCATCGATCAGAGAATTATCGATATTTTTGAAGTTGAAGAAATTTCAATCGGGGATTATGTTTTGTCGGGCGGAGAAATTGCCAGCTATGTCTTAATCGACGCCATTTTGCGCAATGTTAAAGGCGTTCTCGGTAAAGAACAATCTCTCGATCAAGAAAGTTTTGGAAATGCCGAAAATGATAATTATGAATTTTTATTGGAGTATCCGCATTATACTCGTCCGGCAAATTTTTTAGAAAGAGAAGTGCCTCAGATATTGCTTTCCGGGCATCATGCTAATATTGAAAAATGGCGCAAAGAACAAGCCGAAATAATTACTCAAAAAAATCGTCCCGATTTATTCGAAAAATATTTATTAAGCAAAAATAAAAATATTTAATGAGGATTTTCTATAACGGGGTCTTGAACTCCTAGAGTATTCATTAAGTAAAAGCTAGAGCGATTTCCAACTACATAATAAGGATTATAAACTGGGCTATAAAAATCGGAGTATTTTTGAGCTAAGTATGGATGTTTCGGAGCCTTGTAATCAGAGCCTGGTTTAACCACCTCATCATTAAATTTTTCAAGTAAATCTTGTTTTGTGATGGTTTCAATCGCAGTTTTAGGTTTGTCTTTTTCGTTATTTTGTTCACTAATATTTACAGAATATTTTGCTTCATTTTTTTGTGAATATTGATTGTAAATCAAGGGTTGCGGAGGCATATTTCTTTGTAAATCTCTATCGATATTTTGTTGCGAATAAACTTCGGGAACAGCGTTTGGTTTTAAGTAGTGACCATCTTCCAAAAGAGATTTAGTTAATTTTAAATGATAAATATTTCTAAAACGAGAATTTATAAAATTTAAAGCATCAAAAATATTGTCTCTAACCGTTATTTTCAAGACGCCTTTGATATCATTGGAAAATTTTGATAAATTAAAAATATCCAGAAATTTAAATAAAGTTGGGTAATAATATAAATTTAATTCGCCGACATAATTAACAAAACCCTGATGCGCTACAAAACCCATGTGATCAACAGTTTTAAAGCGCGAAGCTCCGTAAATTAGTGGAATAGAATGGCGAGAGCATTTTATATTTTCTAAAAAAACTTTTCCCGGATCGGAAACGAGAATTATATAATTGCTATTTTCGTCAATTTTGGAAATAACTTTTTGTTTATAATCATCATAAAATTCAATTTCACATTTGATTTTTGAATTTTTATATAAGGGTTGGTTTTTATAAAAGTAATTAACAGAAATTATTGAAAATACCTTATCCTTATCAAAGATAGAAAGCTCCGAAGCCTCTTGGCTATAAGCTTCAAAAGGATTAATCAATAACAAGTAAAGGAAAATTATTTTAAAAATCATCTTAAACCAATCGCTATGTTTAAATATTTAATAAATTAATCAAATCTAAGTATATTTTAAATTAAAACCCCGTCGCCCCAATAACAAAGGCTTGCCTTATAACAACAATATTTTGTTATAATTTGATTTAAAAGTGGTGATTGGGATAATATCTAAATATCAATTTTTTTATTGTTTTATTTTTTTTAAAACAATTTTTTTATATTTAAATAACATTTCTTATTTATTTTAAAAAAAATACTTGCAAGAAAAAAAAATATATTGAATAATATTTTTTGTCGGGAGTGTATCAGAATACAAAAGCTTTTACAGCGAATATGAATACACACGCTGGGTTTGCGTGGTGGTGGCTCCCGACATTAAAAAATTCCTAATAAAAAATTCCTCAACATTTCAAAATTCCTCAACATTTCAAAATTCCTCAACATTTCAAAATTCTTCAAAATATTTTCAAAATTTTAACTGTGTCAAAAAAAAATATGACACTAAAAGCGCGTTTTACTTGTGGTTTTTAATTATGAAATTGTTGGCGCGATTTAAAAATAAAAACTTTTGTTATTATATCGAAACCTTGATTGAGGGAGCGGAAAATTCCGATTTCGAATTATTATTTTTGTCATTATCTCCAGCGTTTTCGAAAAAATTTTTAACTTTAAAATATATATAAATATTTTTGGTCGACATTGGTTCGACAATAACTTTAGAATCGCAAAAACAATTAAAAATTTTAAAAAATTTTTCATCAAAAGTCATTTTTGGAAATACGCTAATGGCGGTGGTTGAGGTGTTTGTTAATGAAAACTTTTTTATAATAATGTCATTATTTTTTATCAAATCCGCGTCGTCATAGCTAGTCTTTTTGAAATATTCAAGAATAGCAATATAACTACCAAGATATTCTTCTTTTATATCTTTATCTTTAGCTAAATCTTCGATTTTTAATGTTGATTCAATTGATAAATCGATGTTCGCTAGACTATCTTCGAGTTTGTAAGCAATTGGAATACGATATTCAAATTCTTTTTTAAAACTTAGTAAATTTGAAATAAAATATGGTTTACAATTTTGATTTTTAATGCATTGATTATTTCGATATTTTAAATAGAATAAAAAAATAATAATGATTAAAATTACACGAACAAAAAATTTAAAAAGTGGAGGCATTTTTTCAAAAAAAGTTTTAATA
>CAIOKL010000067.1 GCA_903858915.1 uncultured Alphaproteobacteria bacterium
TAAATTTGCGAAGCAAATTTAATGCGTAGCAGAAGCGATTCGATATTAAGCTAAATTTGCGAAGCAAATTTAATGCATAGCAGAAGCGATTCGATATTAAGCTAAATTTGCGAAGCAAATTTAATGCGTTAGCAAATTTAAAACCTATAAGCCACCCCCGAAAAATAATTCAAATCATCGGCTTTTTTGGACACGCCGAAATTGGCGCCGACATCGAGTTTTAGATTATCCGTAAGCAAATAATTAACGCCGAAATCTAAATAATTTTGCACAAAATTTTTATTAACAAAAGTTTTTAAAGAATAAAACTCTAGGTAAGAGCTAATTTTATTAGTAAAATCCTTTGATAAATAATAAGCGTTAATTATCGCAAAATAGCGACTATTTTTAAGATTATTTTGCGTTTTGTAATAATTTATTTGATACATCCCGCCCAAAGTTAAATCATCTAAAATTTTCACTTGAAATGGCATGATTAAACCACCTCTTAGATCGCTTCCGGTCTGGTTTCGTGATGCTTTAATTATTTTGACAAAAGGCGTTAAAGAAAAGCCGAGTTTTCCGCCATCATTGCCTAAAAAATTATGTTTAAAACGTAAAAAACTTTCGCCCCTGCCCTGAAATTTTTGCGAGAAATTTGATTGCGAATATTTTTTATAAATTAATGGATTTTGAATAAATTGAATTTCATTTTGGTCATTTATTCCATAACGAAAAGTACTAAAATCAAATAAACTTGTGGCGGAAATTTTTTGATCAGAATTGTGGTTTTTGGTTTTGCTCAAAAAACTCGTTTCGAATAAAAATTTTCCACGATTTAAAGTGTAAATACTGTCAGATTTACTGGGGCGTTCGGAGCTTAAACTTCTAAGCTTTACGACATTTTGACTTAGGGCTTTTTGTGGCAAAAAAAAACAATAAAAACAAAATATAAAAATAACGCAAAAACACTTTGAAATGATTTTATTTAAAAAAATTTATAAAGGTAAATTGTCGTGTTTTTTCCAAGGTTTTTGAACTTTTTTATTTTTCAAAATTTGTAATGACATGCAAATTCTTTTGCGCGTATTTTGCGGACGAATTACTTCGTCAACAAAGCCTCGCGATGCCGCGACAAAAGGCGATGCAAATTTATCGCGATATTCGGCAACTCGCAAAGTTTTTTTGGCTGGATCTTTGGCATCTTCGCGGAAAATAATCTCAACCGCACCTTCTGGCCCCATCACTGCAATTTCGGCATTCGCCCACGCAAAATTAACATCGCCACATAAATGTTTTGAGTTCATGACGATATAGGCTCCGCCGTAGGCTTTACGGGTGATAACGGTGATTTTTGGCACCGTCGCTTCGCCGTAAGCGTAAAGCAATTTAGCGCCGTGTTTAATGATGCCATTATGCTCTTGATCAGTCCCCGGTAAGAATCCTGGGACATCGACGAAAGTTAAAATTGGAATATTGAAAGCATCGCAAAAACGAATAAATCTTGCGCCTTTTTCACTGGCTTTGATATCGAGGCAACCCGCTAATTGCATGGGTTGATTGGCAACCACCCCAACGGTTTGACCTTCCATTCTGCCGAAGCCAATAATAATATTTTTGGCATAATTTGGTTGAATTTCGTAGAAGTCGCCTTCGTCAAGAATTTTTTCAACCAACTCCAACATGTCGTAAGGTTGATTGGGATTTTCTGGGATTAAAGTATTGAGCGAAATATCGACGCGATCAAAATTATCATCGACGGGAATTTGTGGCGATTCAGATTTATTTGAAAGTGGTAAAAAATTAATTAAACGGCGAGTTTGCAAAAGCGCTTCGATGTCGCTTTTGAAGGTTAAATGCGCAACGCCACTTTTATAACCATGAACCGACGCGCCACCTAAATCTTCTTGCGAAACTGTTTCGTGAGTGACCGTTTTAACGACTTCTGGACCAGTTACAAACATGTAAGATGAATTTTCAACCATGATTGTAAAATCAGTGAGAGCTGGCGAATAAACCGCTCCGCCGGCACATGGCCCCATGATTAAAGAAATTTGTGGAACGACTCCGCTGGCATCAATATTGCGTTGAAAAATTTCACCATAACCACCAAGCGAATCAACGCCTTCTTGGATTCTAGCCCCACCTGAATCATTGATTCCGATGACTAAAGCACCGACTTGCATAGCCTTATCAAGCATGTGACAGATTTTTTTAGCGTGAGCCTCGCCAAGCGATCCGCCCATCACCGTAAAATCTTGACTATAAACGAAAACTAAACGACCGTTGATTGTTCCCTGACCAGTGACGACGCCGTCTCCCGGGTGTTTTTTGTCTTCCATTTCAAAATCCGAACAACGATGTTCGACATAAAGACCATATTCTTCAAATGAATCGGGATCGAGCAGAACTTCAATTCTTTCGCGAGCCGTTAATTTGTTTTTGGAATGTTGAACATCAATTCTTTTTTGACCACCACCGATACGCGCCTCTTCTCTTTTAGAGGCTAATTTTGCAATATTTAAGGAACTCATTTTTTAAAAATATTAGTTAATCTTTGCGATAATTGTTTCGCCACCCACCATAGTTTGACCTAACAAAGATTTAATTTCAACATTTTCTGGAAAATATAAATCCGCTCTACTTCCAAAGCGAATAATACCGTATCTTTGACCAGCAACAACTTCTTGCTCTTCTTTTAAATCGGAAACGATTCTGCGCGCGACTAAACCAGCGACTTGAACAAATATAATTTCTGTGCCGTTTGAGGTTTTTACAACAACAGAATTTCTTTCATTTTCAACGCTTGCTTCTTCAGCATTAGCGCTTAAAAATTTTCCTGGGCGATAAACTATTTTTGTTACCAAACCAGAAATAGGAACGCGATTAACATGAACATTAAATACATTCAAGAAAATGCTAATTTTATTAAATTTTGTTTTGCCATAACCAAGCTCTTCTGGCGCTTCTGCGCCATATTCAACTCTAGTGACAATGCCATCTGCTGGACTAATTATGGCATTGTCTTCTAGAGGAACGATTCTTTCGGGATCACGAAAGAAAAAGATGCACCAAAGCGTCGCGACCAAACCAACCAAGCCAAGAAAGTTACTAAGCAATGCTAAAATAGCGGTTGCGATAGCAAATATAAAAATAAATTTATACCCTTCTTTGTGAATTGGAAAAGTAACTAATTTTAGTGCATCTAGTAAATCGTTCATAAATAATGTTTAAAAAGTTAATTATTGGTTGTTTGAAATATCAAACCACAATCTGTCAATTTGTTTCGAAGAAACTCTTCTTTCAACAATATTAATTTTTTGTAAAATAAAGTCGATAGTTTTTTCTTCAAGAATTGCACCTTGAATTTGTTGAATCGCTTGTGGATTTTTATTGTACATTTCCAAAATTTGACTTTCTTGCTCAGGATATTGCGCGATGATATTTTTAATTTCTTCGTCAACTTCCTCATTTGAAACTTGAATGCCATTTTTGCTAGCGATATCAGCAAGAATTAGACCACAACGAACCATTCTTTGCGATAATTTCAAGCTTTTTAATTTAGCTTCATTAGATGCCAATTCTTTTTCTTGATTTTGATTGCCGGATTCAACCATATTTTTCAAGAATTTGCTTTGCTCGTTAACTAGGCCAACTGGCAATTCAATTTTGTAAAATGAATCAAGATAATCAAATAATTCTTTTTTGAAAATAGCTCTACAAGTTGTAGAATAATTCAAATTCATTTGATCAAAAATAGCATCTTTTAAATCTTCAATATCTTCGCTTCCAGTTGTTTGTTGGATGAATTCATTGTCAATTTTTTTGTTTTCTAATTTCAAAATTGAGGTAATTTCAACCGCGAAAACCGCATTTTTATTAGCTAAATTTGGTCTAAAATAATCAGCTGGGAAAGTAACATTAACATTAATTTCTTCGCCGGTCATTCTTCCAACTAATTGCTCTTCGAAATTAGCTACGAAAGTTTTTGAACCGAGTTCTAATTTAAAGCCCTCACCTTGTCCACCTTCAAATGGCAATCCGTCAATAGAACCGCTGTAATTTATTACAACAATATCGCCATAATTTGCTAAATAAATTGAATCTTGTTCAACTAAATTCAATTTATCTTTTAAAGTTTTATTGGCCATTTCTTCCAATTCTTCTTCAGAAAATTCAACTTGATATTTATTCATTGAAATTTTTGAAAAATCAACTTCTGGCATTGTTGGGAAAATTTCAAATGAAGCCACAAGATTTAAATCTTTGCCTTCTTCAAAAGTTTTGAATTCAATTTTTGGATAAGAAGCGATTTTATATTTATTGTCATTTACAATTTTACCAACAACTTCTGATATTAAAATATCAGATTGTTCAGCCATGATTGATTTGCCATATTTTTCTCTGATTGTTTCAAACGGAACTTGACCTTTTCCAAACCCTTCCATTGCGAACTCTGGTTGAATTCTGGTGATATGTTCGATTATTTTTTGATTAATCAATTGTGCAGGAATATTCAATTGAAAATCCTTGCGTAACTTGTCATCTAAGACATTTTTAACTGCTATTTCCATAGTTTTTTTATTATTTTTTAATTAAAAATTATTATTTTATTGTTAATGATAATTTAACATATAAAAAAAAATTGCAACGACTAATTTATAAAATTTTTTATTA
>CAIOKL010000068.1 GCA_903858915.1 uncultured Alphaproteobacteria bacterium
AATAGTTTTTTATATTTAAGGAATTATTGACGGAATATTATCAGAATATTTTTAAAAGTTAAAATTATTCTCTTTGCATCGTCAAAGAAATTATAAAACCTTCAAAGGACAAGAATAAATATGGAAAATGATGTTTTCGAAATTGAATCACCAACTGAAGAAAAGCACTGGTGGTTTGTTGTAAGAAGAGAATTATTCAAAAGTTATTTGAATAAATTCAAATTAGATTCCAACGCAAAAATTCTTGATATTGGCAGTGCCTCGGGCGGAAATCTGCGCTTGTTAAAAAATCTGGGCTTTAAAAATTATCTTGGTTTTGATATTAACCCCTTGTCAAAAAAATTTATTGAAAAGAAAAATTTAGGAAATGTTGTTATTGGCGATATTTGTAAAAATAATTTTCCGGATAATAATTTTGATGCTATCCTTGCCACTGATGTTATTGAGCATATTGCCGACGATAATTTGGCATTAAAAGAAATGAGAAGGATCATTAAAGATGATGGCAAAATTATAATTACCGCTCCTTGTTTTAGCATATTATGGAATAAACATGATGATATCAATATGCACCATAGACGCTACAAAATCAAAGATCTGCGAGCCATAATTCAGCAAAATAATTTTGAAATAGTTGAAAGTTACTATTTTAATTTTTTACTATTTATTCCCATTTTATTCTTCCGCAAAATTACAAAAATTTTTAAATTAACAATTAGAAATGACATTTCGGTTAATAATAATTTTTTCAATTTTATTTTTAAAATTATTTTTTTCATCGATATAAAAATATCTAAATTTTTAAAACCTCCTTTTGGCGTCTCAGCCCTTCTTATCTGCGTTCCCAAGAAAATAATAAAATAGTTAAATCACTTTTAGTTATAAAGTTTTATAAATTAGTTTATTTCACTGTGTTATAAAAAAAACTTGCGTGTTTTTTTTATTTTTGAATGTTGGCCTAGTGTACATTTTTTAATTAATTATTCACAATATTTTAATAATAAAAAAAGATTATGAATTATAGCTTTTGCAATAAAAAAAGTTAAATTAAGTAAAATATTTTTGAGAGAAAATGATTTAAAAAGTTGGTCACGCTAAGGCGGAATTTAAAATTTTGTCGCGCTTACGCGGTGGACAGAAAAAGGTATTTAAGCCTATCTCGGAGTATAATCAATCGACATTAGAGAGCCTTTGATCGGTGATTTTTTTTCAACATTATAATAAACATTTAAATCTCTCAAAATTATATCCATTTGAGCGGTTTTATTGCCCGAATCTTTGGTGTCGTAAGTAATAATTTGAATGTCGTAATCCTTGATATAAATCTGAATATAACTAAAATCTTTTGGATTAAAAAAACTCGGTAAATCACTTTTTTTTATGTAAAAATTGCGAATTATATTTTCATTATAAAGATTGCTCCAACTCACTTTTATGGTTCCAAAAAAATCTTGTGAATCATTGATAATAAACGATCTTCCTTGAGTTAATCCCGGATTTAATTGTGGCAGATTTAAAGTTTGTCGAGGAAATTTAATGGAAATATTTTTTATAATATTTGAACTTAAATTACTCACATAAATCGTTGGACTTTCTTTGGGAAAGCTTGAACAAGATGAAAATAAAAACAACAAAAATATAGTTAAATTTTTCATTTATTTTTTAGTAAATTTGCCTTAAAAAGTTCACGCGTTTTGATGGCTTTCGCAAAGCGCGAAAGCGCAAAAATATAACTATAAATTATGCCATCAAATCCATAAATAAAATATCGTCGAACAATGAAAGCTTTTAGAAAGCCAACGGTTGGTGCTAAAAAAACTTTTAAATATGATG
>CAIOKL010000069.1 GCA_903858915.1 uncultured Alphaproteobacteria bacterium
CGTCGATTTTTCTTGATCTTCCAAATTTAATTTATCAATTTTAGTTAAAACAATTTGGAAAAAAATATTATTTTGAATAAAAATTTCAATTACTTCTAAATCGTGATTTTTCAAGCCTTTAGTGGCATCAATCAATAAAAAAATTCTTTTTAAATTTGGGCGATTCATCAAATAATCAAAACTTACATCTTGCCAATGTTGAATATTTTTTATTTTGGCTTTGGCGAATCCGTATCCGGGCATATCAACCATCATAAAACCATCGCGAAAACCCGAAATTTTGAAAAAATTTAATTGTCGAGTTCGACCCGGAGTCGAAGAAACGATGGCGATTTTTTTGGCAAAAACTGCGTTAATTAAACTTGATTTTCCAACATTCGAAGCGCCGATGAAAGCGATTTCGGGATAATGATGTTTGGGAATTTGAGAGAAATTATGTGCGCCCGTTAAGAATTCGATTTCGCTGTGAAAAATTTTTCTTGCTTCAACTTTTTTCATTATTTTTAAATTTATTTTCCATGAATTCTATCATTTTATCGGCGATATTAATACCGCTGGCGCTTTCAATGCCCTCAAGCCCCGGAGACGAGTTGACCTCGAGAATTTTTGCTCCAGAATTTGAACGAACCATATCAACGCCGGCAACTTCTAAACCAATAATTTTGGCGGCACGAATTGCCAAATCGCGTTCTTCGTCGCTGATTTCAATCGATCGAGCGGTGGCGCCAAGATGAATATTGGCACGAAACTCGCCTTCTTGGGCGGTGCGCTCCATTGATGCCACGACTTTATCGCCAATCACGAAGCAACGAATATCTTGCCCTTTCGATTCTTTAATATATTGCTGAACTAAAACATCAGCTTTAAGGCTTCGAAAAGCATTAATAACGCTTTCGGCGGCTTTGGTGGTTTCGGCTAAAACAACGCCAACGCCTTTAGTGCCTTCGAGAAGTTTAACAACCAAAGGTGCGCCTCCAACAATTTTTATTAAATCCTTGGTATCGTAGGACGAATTGGCGAAAGAAGTAATTGGCAAACCAAGTTTTTGTTGCGCCAAAATTTGCAAAGTATGCAATTTATCGCGTGATTTAGTAATTGCGTATGAGCTATTTAGGCATCGAATATTCATTACTTCAAATTGTCGAACAATCGCCGTGCCGTAGAATGTCATGGCAGGTTTAATGCGCGGAACGACATAATCGATTTTGGTTAATTTTTTGCCTTCATGATGATAAACTTCGCAATTATGCGAAGAGATTTTTATATAACATCCACCAACATTTACGAATTCAATATCATGTCCACGAGCTTTTGCGGACTCAACAATGCGTTGATTAGAATAGAGGTTGGGGTTAGAAGCTAATAATAGTATTTTCATAAATTAAATTTCTAATAAATTGGGTTTGATTTCGCGGTAAAGTTTTAAAACCTTACTTCTTTTTAACTTACCTTGCACAAAAGATTTTGAAATATCAACAATCATTTTTGCTTGCTTAATCGCTTCGCGACCCAAAAGCATTCGAAATGACATGTTGTCGCGATTTGTCAGAGTAAGCTCAATACGAATTTTATGATCGCCAATTTTTAAATCAGATTTAATAACAATTCTTTTTTCTTTTTTGCCACTTGAGTCAGAAACCATTCGACGATCAATTACTCGCGAAATACAACTGCGAACCAATCGTTTATTTTTTTGCAAAGGATGAATGTCGAAACGAACATATTCAACATCTTCAATGTAAAAAGTTTCAATGTTGAAAGCATGAAGTGCTGAAGTTTTGGCTCCCGTATCGATTTTACCTTTAATGGCTGGCAAGGCAATGCAGTCAAGGCTAAACCACTCTTTCCAACCGATGATTTTTTTGGTTTTTTTGATGGTTTTCATCGTGATTTAATGAGATTAATAACTTTATCTAAATCTTCTTGCGTATCAACCGAAAGTGGATGAGCATCGACAATTTTTACGGCAATTTTCAGGCCATTTTCAAGGGCGCGAAGTTGCTCAAGACTTTCGCGTTTTTCAAGAGGCGAGGGCGTTAAATTTATAAATTTTTCAAGAGCATTTTTTTTGTAAGCATAAATGCCAATATGATGAAAATAATCATCATTGATATTTTTAGAAAAAGGAATTGCCGACCTTGAAAAATAAAGCGCTAAACCATTTTGTGCTAAAGCAATTTTTACAACATTTGGATTGTTAATTTCAGAAATATCGGTGATTTTCGAAGCAACCGTGGCAATATCGCAATCATTTTCTAAAGCTAAATTTGTGCATTCAATAATCACTCTCGGATCAATATTTGGTAGGTCGCCTTGTACATTTACAATAATATCAAAATCTTCATTTAATAATTTGTACGCGGAATAAATACGATCGGTTCCGGATCGTAAATCGGGATTTGTTAAAATATATTTTCCACCAAATTTTTTAACCTCATCGGCGATTTTTTCACCATCGGTCGCAATAAAAACTTCGCCTAAATTAGCTTTTGAAGCCTGTTCATAAACTCTTTGAATCATGGTTTTACCTTCAATCATCGCCAATGGTTTGTTGGGCAATCTTGTTGATGCGAGCCTTGCGGGAATTATGATTATAACTTTTTTTTTCATCAATTAAAAATATTTGTTTTCAAGTTAATTGGTAATGTTTAAGAAAATTTTTATAAAAGTGATTGCAATTTAAGTTTGGATTTTTAAAAATATCACCCTTGTTTAAAAAACAAAAACAAAAATATCATTTTCTTTTACAATTTTATTTTTTAAAATTTAACTTGGAATTGATTTTATTTAAGTTTGAATATTTATTTTACTTCTTCACTTTGAAGAGCACGTAGCTCAGTCGGTAGAGCACCTCACTTTTAATGAGGTTGTCGTTGGTTCGATTCCAACCGTGCTCACCATCATTTTATACAAAAACCAACCAAAAAATTTTAATTTTGTATCATTTTATTTAAAAAATTAAATAAGATATAAATTGTGTTGATATGATTTATAAAAAAAATATCTTTTTATAAATAATTTGATTGATTTTTTTTCTAAAAACAAAAAACTTGGAATTAAACTTATAAAACTTTTTGTAATGGGAAAAAAAACTATAAATCTGCATTTAATTTCTGATTCAACTGGAGAAACTCTTAGTTCGGTTGCGAGAGCTGTGTTGTCGCAATTTGAAAAAGTTGAATCAAATGATTTTATTTGGTCGTTAATTCGCACCAAACCGCAGTTGGAAAGGGTTTTGGAGGCTATTTCTAAACAACCGGGAATAGTTCTTTATACAATTATGCATGACGAATTAGTTGAGGATTTGCGCAAAAAATGTTTTGAATTGCAATTGCCATGCATTCCAGTTTTATCGCATATAATCGCTGAATTTTCAAATTATTTAAAAGAAGATATTGGTCATGTAATTGGTAGACAACATTTACTTGATAACCAATATTTTTCAAGAGTTGAGGCGATAAGTTATACAATTACTCACGATGACGGGCAGTCTAGTTGGGATTTGTATGAAGCCGATATTGTGATTGTTGGAGTTTCACGCACTTCGAAATCACCGACTTCGGTTTATTTATCGTGTCGCGGATACAAGGTTGCAAATGTTCCATTTGTTTCTCTTGAAACTATTCCAAGCTCACTTTATGAATTAAAAAAACCCTTAATCGTTGGATTGATTATCAATCCAGAAAAATTGGTTCAAATTCGTCAATCGCGATTAGCTTCTATCGGTCAAGAAGCTGTGAGTGATTACATCGATATTGAATCAATTAAAGTAGAAGTTGCCGAATCGCGCAAGCTTTTCGCGAAGCTTAACTGCTCTATAATTGATGTTACTAAAAGATCAGTTGAAGAAACTTCTGCTAAAATAATTCAACTCTTGCAAGAAAAAAAGTTGAAAGAAAAGTTGGTTAATTAAGTGTAAATTTAATTTTTTTATAAATATGGTTAAAAGAACTATTTTAATTGTCGATGATGAGCCTACACAGCGTAAGGTAATTAGTCACTTCATTGAAAATCTTGGTCACAATTATTTAGTGATGTCAAGTGGCATGGAAGTTGTTGATTTTTTTATGAATCGCAAAGTTTTAAAAGGCATTTCATGTCACGATGTTGATGTGATGTTACTTGATTTATCAATGCCCGACCTCGATGGCTTAACGGTTTTAAAGCAAATAAATTCTATAAAAGGAGATTTGCAAGTTATAGTTTTAACGGCAAATCAAGATGTTAATTTAGCAATTACCGCAATTAATTATGGCGCGATTGATTACATAGTTAAGGGCGAGAATGATATTTTTGCGCGCGTTACCGCCTCAATCAATAACGCCATTGAAAAGAAAAATTTAAAATATCAAGTTTCGCATTTGGCGCGTAAGGGCAAAGACCAAGTGGCATTTTCGGATATAATTGGACAAAGCGAGCCAATTTTGAATTCGATTCGTTTAGCAAAAAAAGTTGTTAATTCAAATATTTCAATTTTAATTGAAGGACCGCGCGGTTCGGGAAAAGAGCTTTTGGCTCGCGCTATTCATGGCTCAAGTCCTAGTTCGGGTAAGCCATTTATTGTGGTCGATTGTGATTTACTAAAAACCACTAATGGCGAAGAAGAATTATTTGGTTCCGAAAAATATGTCGCCGACGGTTCGTTTAAAAATATCGGTAAAATTCGTGAAGCCAATAATGGCACAATTTATCTTGAAAAAATTGAAACTTTGCGCACCGATTTGCAAGTGAAATTATTGCGCTTCATGCAAGAAGGTGAATTCGTGCCGGTCGCGGGAAAATATCCGGTTAAAGTCAATGCGAGAGTAATCGCCTCAAGCACGCGCGACTTACAAAAACTTGTCCAAATTAAAAAATTTCGCGAAGATTTATATTATCGAATTTCAGCTTTTCCAATTAAAATGCCCGATTTAAAAGAGCGCGGAGAAGCCGATATAGCTTTGCTTGCCGAAAATTTCTGTCGTGATTTTTCGATAAATGAAAATAAGAAAATAAAAACTATTACGCTCGACGCGATTTATCTTCTTCACAATTATGATTGGGAAGATAATGTGCGCCAATTAAAAAATTCTATTTTCCGTGCGGTGGTGCTTTGTGATGGCGATATTCTTAAGCCCGAACATTTCCCACATTTACTCCACAAAGAAAGTAGTAGCTTAACTAAAGCCAAGGCAATTATCAAAAAAAGCTCCGATATTAATAGCGAACTTGTTGATATTTTTGACGATGAAGGAAAATGCAAAACGCTTGAATCAATCGAAGAAGAAATTATTCGTCGCCTAGTTAACATCTACAACGGCAACCTTTCAGAAGTTGCGAAGCAACTTGAAATTGGGCGCTCAACTATTTATCGTAAATTGAAAATTGTAGGTGAATAATGAAAAAAGTTAAAACCGCAATATTTCCCGTTGGAGGTCTTGGCACCAGATTTCTTCCCGCTACAAAATCTTTGCCAAAAGAAATGTTGCCGATTGCCAATAAACCCTTAATTCAATATGCTTTTGAAGAAGCTTGTGACGCTGGAATTGAAAAATTTATTTTCATTACGGGTCGCAACAAAAACACTATCGCCAATCATTTTGACCATGCTTACGAACTCGAATCAAAACTCGATGAAAAATTTAAAGCCGAAGAATTAAAAAAAGTTATTGGCTGGATGCCTCAAGCTGGTCAAATTTCTTTTGTGCGCCAACAAAAGCCTTTGGGCTTGGGCCATGCGGTGTGGTGCGCGCGAAATTTTATCAATAAAGATGAATTATTTGCGGTAATTTTAGCCGATGAATTATTAATGCCAAAAAAAGATCAATCTAAAAATTTTTTAAAACAAATGATTGAAGATTTGTCCGCAAAGCCAGAAAATTCAAGTATGATTGGCGTTGATGAAGTTGATATTTCGCAAGTTAATAAATATGGAATTATTAAAAATGACGGTGCCGAAAAAATCATCGACATGGTTGAAAAGCCCGCTCAAGAAAACGCGCCATCAAATCTAGCGATTACTGGGCGCTATATTTTGCAACCGAAAATTTTTGAATATTTAGAAAAATTTCAAATTGGCAGTGGTGGTGAAATTCAGCTTACCGATTCGCTTCGTGAAATGTGCAAAGATTATCCATTTTTTTATAAAAAAAATACTCAAAATCGCTTTGATTGTGGTAATGTTTTGGGATATTTGGAAGCTAATATTCCATTTACAGTAAAAGATGATGATATAGATTTCTTTATGAATACAAATTCTTTAGTTTATTTGAGAACACCAGATA
>CAIOKL010000070.1 GCA_903858915.1 uncultured Alphaproteobacteria bacterium
AAAAACGACCGTTGGATCGCGTTTGGCGCAAATTTTAAAATATTATTTCATCGATAGCGATCAAGAAATTGAAGATAGCGAACATCGTTCAATTGCTGATATTTTTGCGCAAAATGGTGAAAAATATTTTCGTGAAATTGAAGCTAAAACCATTCAAGAAATTATTAATCGTGACGAAGAAATCGTTCTTTCTCTAGGTGGCGGAGCTTTTGTTAATCCTGAAACTCGCAAAATTTTAAAACAAAAATCCGTAATAATTTGGCTTCACGCTTCGATTGAAGAAACCCTAAAAAGAGTTGGCTCTAAATCAAGTCGCCCACTTTTAAATCAAAAAAATAAGCGCCAAGTTTTGGAAGATTTGGCAAAAATTCGTTATCCAATTTATCAAGAAGCCGATTTTGATTTCGATACGACTTATTTAACTCACGAAGATCTTATTGAAAAAATTATTAACAAAATAAAAAATTATAAAAATGTTTAATAAAGTTACTCTCGATTTACAAGAAAAATCTTATCAAATCATTGTTGGTAGCGCTATTCTCGAACATCTAAAGGCTTTTTTAGAAACGCATAATTATAGCAAAATAATTGTTATCAGCGATGAAAATGTTATTAAATTTCATGGTGAAAAATTAAAAAATATTTCACAAAGCATTGATTTTGTTGTGGTCAAAGCTGGTGAAAATTCAAAATCATTTGCGGTTTTTGAAAAAACTTGCGAAGAAATTCTGCAAAAAAATATTGATCGTAAAACTTTGTTAATTGCCTTGGGTGGCGGAGTAGTCGGGGATTTAACGGGTTTTTGCGCTTCGGTTTTATTGCGCGGAATTGATTTTATTCAAATTCCCACAACGCTTTTATCGATGGTCGACAGTTCGGTTGGTGGCAAGACGGCGATTAATTCGCAAGCCGGAAAAAATTTAATTGGCAGTTTTTATCAGCCAAAATTAGTGTTGTGCGATATTGATTTTCTTGAAACTTTGCCACTTCGCGAGTTGCGTTCGGGTTATGCCGAAATTGTAAAATATGGATTTATTTACGATAAGAATTTTTTTGAATTTCTTGATGAAAATTTAACAGAAATTTTTGCAAAAAATGCGCAAATTTTACAAAAAATTATTACTCGTTCATGTGAAATTAAGGCGCAAATCGTTGGGCGCGATGAAAAAGAAAATGGCGAAAGAGCTTTATTGAATTTTGGACATACTTTTGGACATATTTTTGAAACCGAAACCAATTATTCCGCTGAAATTTTGCACGGCGAAGCGGTTGCGCTTGGAATGTTGATGGCGAGCCAAATGTCGCTTGATTTTGAATTTATTGATGAAGATGAATTTCAAAAAATTTTCAAACATTTGCAAAAAAGTGGATTTGAATTGAATTTAAAAAATATTCGTCAAAATTGGCATCAAGAAAATTTAATTAAACATTTATTTAAAGATAAAAAAACTGAAAATAATCAATTAACTTTTATACTTCTCGATAGAATTGGTAAGGCGCAAATTCATAAAAAAATTTCTTTAGAAAATTTTTTAAAAGTTTTAAAAAAATTTCTTGATTAGTTGATTAATAAAATTATTATTTATTTAAATAAACTGCCTGCGTGATGGAATGGTAGACATAACGGACTTAAAATCCGTGGGGCTTCAACGCCCTTGCCGGTTCAAGTCCGGCCGCAGGTACCAAATCTTTTGTTCTCAAATTTTTTAGCTTTAATTTATTTATTTGAGAATTTTTTTCCATTGTTGAACTGATAAACTTACAATGCTTTTTGCTAAAAAAATAAAACACATTTTGTTATTAGTTTTTTTAGTAAGCGTCCTTGCCTCATGCGATAGAGTATGCTACGAAGCTGATCAGTTTTATGCCAAAATGCACACCATTAACGCAAATGGTAAAGCCGATTCAAAAAGTGCTGCAAAAAATAGATCTATTTTTGGAACTTATAACAATCAAAATGGTGGCGAAATTATTGAGTGGCAAGATACCGGAATGGTCGCCAGTGGCGATTATTTTATGTTGGCAATTTCGGGGGGCTGGGTTGAAGTCGGTGAAGAGCGTGATGAAAAATCTATTTCAGCTATGGATTCCTGCAGACTTTGTTTTAAAGCTAAAAATGGTCCCGGTGGAGATGCTAATGATAATTGTATTTGCGGACCAATTTTGGATAATGCAGAGCTTAATTCGGCTAGTGAATTAAAATGGGAAGAGCCAAGAGTGGAAAGCCTAACTACGCAGGGCGAAACTAATGATTCCAGTAACATTGATTGTGCCAATCATTTTGCAGATATAAATAAATGCACTTGCCGTCCCAGAACTACTAATCCAACAGTTTCCGTGTCAGATTTATTTGGCAATAATTATATATCATTTTCACGCGATGCTTTTAAAAAAACTGGAACTTCAGCGTCGATTTCGCAAATAACGCTAGGCGAAAGAAGGCAATGTGCGTATAAAATGGGTGTGGGTCTTTACATTAGCTTGGTGCCACCATCTAGCTCAACTGCCCCAGTTGCTTATCATTTGTCATCTCATCAAGTGGTTTGTCCGATTGAATTGAAAGTCGAAACAATTAACGGCATAACAACAAATCGTTGCGTTGACAATAACGGCATCGATAGAACAAAAGTTATTTACAGAAGTCCAGATTTAAAAATATTTAAAAAAATTCCACCCGATGAAGCCCCTTCCGGAGATCCCGAAAGAGATTACCATCAAATTGGAGATGCCATAAAGCTTAACATATATGATCAATATTTATCCGATAATGGTGGGAAATATAAGGTTGAATTTTTGCGAGGGGTTATTTCCAAAGAGGGTGATGGACTAATTGCCGATATAGTTAGAACTTTCGATGGTTATCTTTTTGGATCCAATATTTATAATAAAAAACTTGAAAGATATATAAAAACGGAAGGTGCGGTTGAGTTCATGTATAAAGCCGTTCTAAGAGACAAGATAGTTAGAAATATAATTTCAATTTCATTGGCAATGTATATTTCCTTCTACGGTTTAGCTTTCTTCGCGGGAATGACTGATTTTGGAAAAAAAGAGATCATGATGAGGTTGTTAAAAATAAGTTTGGTTATTTTGTTTACCAATGAAAAAGCTTGGTTGATGTATAATAATATGGTGGTCGCCTTCTTTAAAGACGGCATGGATAAATTGGTTTTCACAATATCCAATATATTTGAATCAAATATGGATAGAACCCTTGCCTCCGTTGCTATTCAAGAGGAAGCAAATGCCGTAGTAAATGATGTCGGTAGAAAATTTATTTATAGCGATAATTTAATAATGGATCTCATATCAAAGCCAAATATTTCTAGAATTTTCGGCTTACTCTGGATGCCGGGGACGGCATTCTATGCTTTAATATATGTTCCCGCAATTCTTGCGTTAATCGGTTATTTTATTTACATGGTGCTTGATGTGGCATTGAAATATATGGTGAATGTTTTGAAGATTTGCATTGGTTTAGCTCTTGGTCCGGTGTTCATTTTATTTAGTCTTTTTGAAAAAACCAAAGATATGTTTAAAAACTGGGTCGCCTTTCTTGGATCTAGATCTCTGGAGATAGTAATTTTATTCACAATGCTTCATCCATTTTTAATAATTATCGATCATAGTTTTAAACAAATGTTAACATTTGAAGTTTGCTCTGCCAATGTAGGCGACAGCGGTGGGTTTTTAAAATATAGCGTTTACAAATCTTCTTTTGGAGTTGATAGTGCGGGGAATGAATTGGGAAGGGGTGTATTTACTTGGTTCGAATATTTCTTAAAAATCGGAGCCTTAATTTTTATTACAAAATCGATTTGCGATAAAGCTGGATATATTTCTGGTCAATTAATTTCTATCGGAGGCATTGCCAATGCTGATCCCGTGTCCGAATCTGGAAGGGGCGAAGGCGGATTTAGCATGGCAACGGCAATTGCCAAGGGCGTTGTTGGTCTAGCAAAAACT
Source organism: uncultured Alphaproteobacteria bacterium (assembly GCA_903858915.1). Lineage (GTDB taxonomy): Bacteria > Pseudomonadota > Alphaproteobacteria > Rickettsiales > UBA1997 > CAILUF01. Next base: position 3,967 of record CAIOKL010000070.1, read on the forward strand.
GCGGTTACATCTTCGCCAATTGCTACGGTCGGAAAATTTGCTGGTAGAGTGGTGGCAAGAAATTTAACGAAAATTGGTAGAGCGGAAATTGGTCAATCTGGCTCAATCAACGATATGGTTAATAACGCATTTAAATCTGTCGGCATAAGAAATAGAGGCATAAGGTCTTACATGCGCGACAGAGAAGTTGATAGCGCTTTTAGTTTGGCGGCGCAAGATGCTAAGGGCATGGGTTTAGAAGGAAGAGAACGAGATGATTTTATCAGACAAAATACCATGAAAAGAGTGAATATGTTTAGAAATGAAAATAAAAACAAAGCTACTTTATTAGGTCTCGATAATAAAAATATTCAAAAAAGATTAGATCAAAAATTGGTTAAAGAGCCAATGAAAAATTTTATCAAAGAAAAAGCTGCAGAGTTGAAAGAGCAAGGAATTTTTGGTAAAGAAGCGCGAGAACAAATTGAAAGAGAAGTTGAGGGTTGGGCTAAACAAAATTTTTCAAAAGGAGTTTCTGACAGAAAAATTTCTGATTTTATTAAAAAAACTTCGGTGCAAGGTACTTTAAAATCTAGTTCAGAAATGAAGGCATCGCAAGCAGTTAGTTATGCGCAAAATTTAATTTCGAGTGGTGATTCGGAAAAAGCCAAAGAGTTTATCGATAAATTTAGAGAAAGAGCCGTTGAAAGCAATATCGAAAAATCTCAAAAACAAGAAGATAGCAAGAGAGAAGGTGGTAAAATTATCAAGGGCGCAACCGCGGGAGTGAATCTTATTAGTAAAATTTTGCGACCAATCATGGTTCCGCTTTCTTTTATTGGAAGCAAGGCCTATAATGCTCCATGGGGAGCTCTTTCAAAGGGTACTAATGTTAGTTCGGCCGATCTTAAATCTTCTGAGGGACCTAATAATAGTTTAAGCGATCATAACGAAGCCTATAAAAGAACATTTAGCAAGGTTAATTTGGCAACCGCTGGCATAGATAATACTTTAAAAGTAGCGGCGTTGCCAATAAATGCTTTTGTTCAAAACTTAGAAAAAGGTATTAATATCGTTAGTAAAAAAGCCATCGGTAAAGAAATTAATTTTTACAAAAACTATAAAAAGAAATTCGAAAAAGTTAATGCTAAAAATGTTAGAAAATTTTTCGGAAAAGTTGACAATGTTGCTGGCGAAGCCAGAGATAGCGCTCTTGGTTTAGTGGGCTATTACGACAGAAATCCAAGAAAAAATTTAAGAAAATTTGATAGAAAACTCGGAAGAATGTTGCTTGAACTTGATGATAAAGAAAAGTTAAGAGGCACTAAACTAGAATCAGAAATATCAAAATTTGTTGATAAAGAAGGAAAGTCGGCTATGGACGGAGCTGACATAAAAACAATCATTAAAGATAGAGCTATTCTTAAAGTTAAGGATAGCGACAGCACTTTAACAAAAATTGGAAAATACGCGGTAAAAGGATTATTCTTCCCAATACTCATTCCAGCCAATTTTGCTATAAAAAAATATTATAAATATGGAACAGGAGAAGATGCCGAATATAAAAGATTACACAGACAAGATAAGCTTAATGCTCTGCGAGGATTGGCTGAAAAAGACGCTAGCAAAATTAATGAAAGACTCAGTGCTAATATTGTCAAAAATTTAGGAAAAGATCAGCAAGCTAAAGACGCGGAAATTGAGAAATTAAAAAATAGTCGTGAAAATAGAGATTCGATGGAAAAATTAGCTTTAACGATGAAGCAAATGGAAAAATCTGCGCAAAAACAAGAGAAGAAAGAGGAGGAAAAATTTAAAAAAACAAAAGAGAAAGATAAAGTTTTGGAACCTAATATTGAATCCTTGGCGAAAGCTAATCAGGATAAGAGATTAAAAGAATTAAGTGGCGACGAAACGATATTTGAAAGACTTTATAAAATTGAAAAAGCCAGAGGAGATGGAGCTAAAGATTTAAAATCAGCTTATATTGATTTAGTTAATAAAAAAATCGAAGAATATTCTAAGAGTTCTAAAGCTGAAGATTTGGAGAAATTAAAAAAACTAAAAGGAGCTTTGTTTGCTAATATGAATAGTTTGAAAGATGATGGAAAAAATAAAGGCAACAATGAGCTTAGAGAGATTTTTAATCAAGTTATAAATGTTTCGAGTGCTGATTCAGTTGGTGGCGCTGGCGCTGGCGTTGGCGCTGGCGCTGGCGTTGGCGCTGGTGGTGCGCCTTCAGCTACTTCCGGAAGCGATTCAGCTGGTAGCGCTGGCGCTGGTGGTGCATCACCAACTAATTCTTCGAATGCAAATACTTCTTCAGGTGCAAAATCAAATCTTGAAAAACAACAAGAATTGTTAAAGAAACTTTATGAAGGTGAAAGAATTATTGCCGAAGCGGAAGAAAAATCCAAAACTACTTCGGGTGCGAATAATAGCGCTGGAGACCCATCGAGGATAGATCCAAAGGGAGCTCCTGTTTAAAAAATATTGCAAATTTTAAAAAATTATTAATAAAAAATGAAAAAAACCGCATTAAATTTTTTTTAATTAATTATTTTTTAAATTCACTTCACGGTAATTTTATTTTATAATTTTTTGATATAAATTTAGCCTTCTTGACAAAATATTAGATTGTTTTTAGAATTAAAATTATTGTTTTATAAAAGCGAATTTCTTATATTTGTTTTAAACTTATGGCAGACGTAGCTCAGTTGGTTAGAGCACCAGGTTGTGGTTCTGGGGGTCGCGGGTTCGATCCCCGTCGTCTGCCCCACTTATTTTTAAAAATCATTTTTGTTGTTCATGGATTTAGTTATTCTTGCAATCATTACCGCTTACATTTTTTTCCGTCTTAGCAAAAATCTTGGTAAAATTGACGAAGAGGAGAAGAATGAAATTCATAAAAAACTTCTTGAAAGAAAGAAGCAAATTGAAGATATTCTCAACAGGGCTCAGCAAAACTCTCCGTCGCGCAATCAAGAAGAGAAAATCATTGGCGCGAGTTCAACGATGCAAAAAGAATTTGCTGATTTAAATCAAGCGACTCAAGATAATTTAACTAAAATATTTGAAGTTTGTAATATCAATTATGAGTTTTTTATAAATGGCGCCAAAATGGCTTTCGAAATGATCATAAACGCTTTTTCAAAAGATGATTCGGAAACTTTAAAAAATTTACTTTCTGAAAAAATTTTCCAAGGATTTAATTCTGCAATCGAAGATCGCAAAACCAAGGAGCAGAAGCTTACAACCAATTTAATTTCAATTGATAAAGTTGAAATTTTGTCGGGAATGTTAATTGAAAATCAAGCATCAATTGTGGTTAAAATAATTTCCAAACAAATCAATTATATTTCCGATAAAGAGCAAAAAATTACCGAAGGAACCAAAGATGAAATCGCTGAAATTACAGACATTTGGACATTTAAAAAAGATGTAAAATCTCCTAATCCAAATTGGTTGGTTTCGGCAACTTCAAGTTAATCAAAATCATATTTAATTTATGGCGTCATTAATTGAAAAATCGCTTTTAAAAGTTGGTAACAAAAGTTATCAATATTTCTCATTACCTAACATCTCTAAAGAATTTAACATAAACATCAATAACTTACCTTTTAGTTTAAGAATTCTTTTAGAAAATCTTGTTCGCACTTATTCCGATAAAAAAATTTTAAAAGAACATGCGATTGCAATCGTTGAATCCGTTAAAGATTCTTCAAAAAGAATCGAAATCGCTTTTTCACCGGCGCGAGTTTTAATGCAAGATTTTACCGGAGTTCCTGCCGTTGTTGATTTGGCAACTATGCGCGACGCGGTTAAAAAAATGAACAAGGATCCTAAAAAAATCAATCCATTAGTTCCCGTTGATTTGGTCATTGATCACTCAGTTCAGGTTGATTTTTACGGCGATAAAAATGCTTTTGAAAAAAATGTCGATGCTGAATATGAAAGAAATAAAGAGCGATATGAATTTTTAAAATGGGCGCAAAAATCTTTTAACAACTTTCGCGTAGTTCCGCCGGGAACGGGTATTTGTCATCAAGTTAATCTTGAAAATTTGGCAAAAGTTGTGTGGACAAAATCGGAAGATAATCAAGAAGTTGCTTATTTCGACACTGTAGTTGGAACCGATAGCCACACCACCATGATTAACGGTTTGGCGGTTTTAGGTTGGGGCGTTGGTGGCATTGAAGCCGAGGCGGCAATGTTGGGTCAAGCGGTTTCGATGTTAATTCCTGAAGTTATCGGCTTTAAATTGTTTGGAAATCTGCGCGAAGGCGTTACCGCGACGGATTTAGTTTTGACAATTACGCAAATTTTGCGCAAAAAAAGCGTCGTCGGAAAATTTGTAGAATTTTTTGGCGAAGGCGTTGCTAATTTGTCATTGGCGGACCGCGCCACAATCGCCAATATGGCGCCCGAATATGGCGCAACTTGCGGAATTTTTCCAATCGACAAAACTGCTCTCGATTATTTGTATTTAACGGGACGCAGTCAAGAAAATATTGATTTGGTTGAGCATTACGCCAAAGCTCAAGGAGTTTTCGTTGACTCTTCAAGTCAAGAATTACAATTTAGCGAAATTCTCGAATTGGATTTATCAAAAGTGGTTCCAAGTCTCGCTGGCCCTAAGCGTCCACAAGATAAAGTTGTGCTTGAAAAAGTAGCGGAATCTTTTGAAATTTTACAAAAAGAATTAAATATTTCTAATCATGAAGCGGTAAAAATACCCGAATTAAAAACCGAAATTATCGATGGCGATATCGTTATCGGCGCCATCACCTCATGCACTAACACTTCGAATCCGTCAGTTTTAATCGGAGCGGGATTGCTTGTCAAAAAAGCCGTTGAGCTTGGTTTAAAAATCAACCCGCGTGTCAAAACTTCATTGGCTCCGGGATCGCAAGTTGTTTCCGAATATTTGAATAATTCGGGATTACAAAAATATCTCGATGAACTCGGTTTTAATGTTGTCGGATATGGTTGTACAACTTGTATTGGCAACTCTGGACCATTGCATAATAAAATTGAAGATGCCATCAAAGATAATAATTTAGTTGTTGCTTCAGTTTTGTCGGGAAACCGCAATTTTGAAGGGCGCATTCACTCTTTGGTTAAGGCAAATTATTTAGCTTCGCCGGCTTTGGTTGTAGCTTATTGCTTAGCGGGAACCGTTAAAATTAATCTTGATAAAGATCCAATTGGCATCGATAAAAATGGCAATAAAATTTATTTAAAAGATATTTGGCCATTGAAATCCGAAATTGATGCGGTAATAAATCAACATGTTAATCGTGCAATTTTTTCGGCAAAATATGCCAATCTTTTTGAGGGCGATAAAATTTGGCAAAAAATTCAAGTCGAAAAATCCGATACTTATAAATGGGACTTGGAAAGCACTTATATCCGCTTGCCGAACTATTTCGATAATCTTCACAATGATAATGCCAAGGCCATTAAAAATGCTAAAATTTTAGCAATTTTTGGCGATTCAATCACCACCGATCACATTTCTCCGGCTGGCAATATCGCCAGTAATTCTCCCGCCAGTTCATATTTAAGCGAAAGAGGAGTTGAGAAAAAAGATTTTAATTCTTACGGTGCGCGACGCGGTAACCACGAAGTCATGATTCGCGGAACTTTTGCCAATGTAAGAATTAAAAACGAAATGCTCGGAGGGTTGAAAGAGGGCGGTTTCACCAAAAATATCAATGGCGAAATAACTTCAATTTACGATTCAGCAATTTCTTATCAAAATAAAAATTCTTTGGTTATTTTCGCTGGCAAAGAATACGGCACGGGATCTTCTCGTGATTGGGCGGCGAAAGGTACATATTTGCTAGGCGTTAAGGCTGTTATCGCCGAAAGTTTTGAAAGAATTCATCGCTCTAACCTCATTGGCATGGGCGTTTTGCCGTTAATTTTCAAAGAAAATCACAATCGTAAAACTTTAAATTTAAATGGTGATGAAGTAGTTGAAGTTTTAGGAATAGATTCTAATATTAAGCCAAGACAAGATTTAAAATGCATTATTCACAAAAAAGATGGTTCTAAAATTGAGCTTAATTTAACTTGTGGACTTGATACTGGCAATGAAGTTGAATATTTTAAATGTGGCGGTATTTTACAATTCGTTATTAACCAAATTATAAATTAATTATGCAAATCAGAGTTCTAGGTTCTAATGTCGAAACTGGAGAAGCTCTTACACAATATGTTCAAGAGCATCTCGATAAAACAGTTAAAAAATTTTTTGATAAAGCCGTAAATTCGGAAGTTCATTTTAAAAAAGATGGTCAGTTATTCAAAGTAGTTTTAATCATTAATGAAGGTGTTAAAAGAGGGCTTGTTATTAAATCTGACGGTGATGCCGGCGATGCATACGGAGCCTTTAACGAAGCTTTAAAAAAAGCCGAATCGCAACTTAGAAGATATCGTAATCGCATCAAAGATTATCGCGCTCAAGGTGGCATAAAAAATATTGAGCCGGATTACAAAACTTTAAATGCTACGAAATATGTTCTTCCGCCGTTGCCTTACAACATTTTTAACGAAATGGAAACCACCGAAGAAGAAAAACCAAGTGAAAATCACAAAGTAGTTTCTGAAAAAAATACTGAAATTGAAACTTTATCGATTGATGAAGCCATCATGAAAATGGACTTGGCAAATCTTCCGGCTCTAGTATTCATCAATAATAAAAACAACAGATTAAATGTGGTTTATCATCGTAAAGATGGTTTTATATCATTAGTCGATCCGCAAGTTTAATAATATAATTTGTGCAATAAATTTTTGCACTTTAACAATAAAATATAGAGACCAAAAGGGGGTAAATTTATAAATGGAAGTTACGATTCAAGGTAAAAATGGAATTGAAATGGCTATTCGCGTTTTTAGAAAAAAAACTCAAAAAGAGGGTTTGGTAAAAGAATCTCGCAGAAGAAACGAATTCGAAAAACCGTCTAAAAAAATTAAAAGAAAACAAGACGAAAGCGTTTCCAGAAGAAAAAAAGCTCGCAAAGGCGAGACTGTTTACTAAAAAAGTCGGAGGGGTGTTTTTCACCCCTCTTTTTAGTTTTAAGAAAGCATAAATTTATTACGGTTTACCGATATTTAATTTTTTCAAATTAAAAAGTTAAATAATCAAATTTTTAAATCAAACCGATTGGTTAAATAATAAAAATAATCCACATTTTTTGATGATAAATGTAAGTCATAAAGACAAATCAATAATTTTGCTAATCGCCGTCGCGTTAATTTTTTTATGGTTAATTGTTTCGATTTTTTTTGCGATTTATAACAAAATAACATTCAACGCATCAGATTTAAATAAAATAAGTTTAATCGAAAAAAACAAATGGTTCAATGTCGTTGAGCCTCTTAAAAATTCCGACATTAAAGGCAAAATTGTTGTAATGCATTTTTGGAGTTATTCTTGTTCAAGTTGCATTGAATCAATTGAAAAATTAAAAGAACTCGATGCCAAAAATCCGGATTCATTGGTTATAATTGGCGTGCATAATCCGGTTTTTGATAATGAAAAAAATTATAATTCGGTTAAAAAAGCGGTTATTCGCCACGAAATTTCTTATCCAGTTATTAATGATTCCGATTTAGAGTTGGCAAAAAAATTTAATATCAAAAATAATCCAAGTTTTTTGATTTTTGGATTAAATGGAAAGGTTAATAAGAAATATGTTGGAAGCGATTCGATCGATAAGGTTATTAATTATACTCAAAAATTAATTGATAAAAATAAATTTTCTATAAATCATTCGCAATTACCGATTGTTTTGGAAAAAAATATTAGCATTGCGAGTCTTCTCACTTCTCCAACCAAAATAATTTATGCAGAAAAATTTTCTTATAAAGGTCGCGAATTTCCGGCATTCATAATTGCTAATAGCGGTCAAAATTCGGTGCTAATTTCTAACATGATGGGCGAGATAATTTTAAAAATCGGAAGTGGCTTGAGGGGCATGGTTGATGGCGATGTAGCCGAAGCAAGATTTTCATATCCGCAAGGAATATTGTATGATAATAAAAATCTTTATATTGCCGACACGGGCAATAATTCTCTAAGATTTGTTGATTTAGAAACCCAAAAAGTTAAAACCATAATTGGCTCGGGAGAGCAGGGCGACGCGGTTCAAGTTAAAAGAATCGATGCCAAAAATGTTGATTTATCGGCGCCAACCGATTTAGAATTTTTTCCGGATAAATCAAATATCGCCATTAGCAATTCTGGAACCAATCAAATTTTAGTTTTTGACATAAAAAACAAAAGCATATCAATCCTTGTGGGCAATGGCGATAGGGGTGAGGATGATGGAATTTATCCAGAAAATTCTCTTGCGCAAACTGCCGATATGGCGGTTTACAGCGGTAAACTTTATTTTGTCGACGGTCCAACTTCAAATCTTAGAGTCGCTAATAAGGATGGAGTTTTAAAAACTCTTTACAGCAACAAAACTTCGAAAAAATTACAAAATCCGAGAGGTTTAATTGTTGACGATACCGGAGCTTATATTTCTGATAGCTTCAATCATGTTATTCGTAAATATGATTTTAACTCGCAACAGCTCAATACTCTTTATGGATATTCTAGAGGCGAAGATGTCGGTGCTAAAACTACCTTTGACGAGCCGAGCGGATTGGTGGCAATTATTGATAAACTTTATGTTGTTGATACAAATAACAATCGTGTGCTTGCGGTCAACAGAGCGAGCGGTTCATCGACTCTACTTGATTTAATTCCACCGCAAAAATTATACAAAGAAACTTTTGTGGAATATCTTCCAAATTTACAAAAATCGCAAGATATTTTTGTAAAACCAGACTCCGAAATTGGCGTGAAAATTAATGTTAAGCAAGGCTGGAAAATCAATCAAATTGGTCCAAGTTTTATAAATTTATTGGAATTAAAAGATGAAAAAAATGCTACCTTAATTGCCAGTTTTGATTGGAATGCAATTCTGCAAAAAAGAATCGACTTTTTAAAATTAAAAAAAGATCAAGAATATTTATTGCAAGGAAAAATTTATTTTTGTCGCAATACCATAAATTCATTGTGTTATATCAAGAGTTATGAGCAGAAAATTATCCCAAAAGACGATTCGCAAATTACTCAAATTGAAGTTGATATCGGTCAATAAAAATTCTTTAAAATTTTTTTAAAAAAACTTAAAAAATCACTTCTTTTTTAAGTTTCTTCGCGATATAATTTCTGAGAATTTAAAATGCCAAATTTATTCAATTAAAGTTGAATTGGTATAATTTCTTAATCACCAAATTTCTAAAGCAAAATGTCAAATAAAAAAGAAAATATTCAAGAAGAAATCATTGAAAATCAAGCGCAAGAATATGGCGCAGATTCAATTAAAGTTTTAAGAGGATTAGATGCGGTGCGTAAGCGCCCTGGAATGTATATCGGCGACACCGATGATGGTAGCGGTTTGCACCACATGGTTTATGAAGTTGTCGATAACGCAATCGATGAAGCTTTGGCGGGACATTGCGACGAAGTTTTGGTGGCTTTAAATTCTGATGGTTCGGTTACGGTTCGTGATAACGGGCGCGGAATTCCCGTCGATATTCACAAAGAAGAAGGCGTTTCGGCTGCCGAAGTTATTATGACGCAACTTCACGCTGGCGGAAAATTTGATCAAAATTCTTATAAAATCTCGGGTGGTTTGCACGGTGTCGGTGTTTCGGTTGTAAACGCTCTTTCTGATTGGCTCGAGCTCAATATTTGGCGCGACGGCAAAGAATATTTTATGCGCTTCATTCATGGTGATGCCGAAGCTCCGCTTAAAACAATTGGCGATTCAAAAGGCAAAAAAGGTACGCAAGTTAAATTCCATCCATCGAATCTAACTTTTAGCAATGTTTTGGAGTTTAATTATTCAACTCTCGAGCAAAGATTGCGCGAATTATCCTTTTTAAATTCTGGTGTAAAAATTATTTTACAAGATCTTCGCGAAGAAGAGCCAAAAGAAATGATTTTATTCTACGAAGGCGGTGTTGAAGCTTATGTTAAATTTCTTGATAAAAGTAAAAATGCTCTTCATCCAACCATCACTCTAGAATCAGCTGATAAAACCAGTGGCATTAGTATGGAATTGGCGATGCAATGGAATGATAGTTATCATGAAAATGTTTTATGTTTTACTAACAACATTCGTCAACGCGATGGCGGAACGCATCTTGCGGGCATGAAAGCGGCGCTTACTCGCACCATCAATAATTACGCAAGTGAAAATAAGCTTTTCAAAAAAGATAAAATTGTTTTAAGTGGCGATGATGTTCGCGAAGGCTTAACGGCAGTTCTCTCGGTTAAAGTTCCCGATCCAAAATTCTCATCTCAAACTAAAGATAAACTTGTTTCTTCCGAAGTTAGAACCCATGTTGAAACTTGGGCAAATGATAAATTATCGCAATGGTTTGAAGAGCGCCCAAGCGATGCTCGCGCCATTGTTGGTAAAGCGGTTGAAGCGGCGCAAGCTCGTGAAGCGGCGCGCAAAGCTCGCGAATTAACTCGTCGTAAATCAGTTTTAGAAATTTCAAGCTTGCCAGGAAAATTGGCGGATTGCCAAGAAAAAGATCCGGCATTAAGTGAAATTTTTATTGTCGAAGGAAACTCGGCGGGCGGTTCTGCAAAGTCTGGACGCAATCGTAAATTCCAAGCAATTTTGCCAATTCGTGGTAAAATTTTAAATGTCGAAAGAGCGCGTTTTGATAAAATGTTATCTTCGACTGAAATCGGCACAATCATTATCGCTCTAGGTACGGGAATTGGTCTCGAAGATTTTGACCCTTCGAAAATTCGTTATCATAAAATTATTATCATGGCCGATGCCGATGTCGATGGTTCGCACATTCGCACGCTATTACTTACATTTTTCTTCCGCCATATGCCAAAATTAATTGAATATGGTTATCTTTACATTGCACAACCGCCACTCTACAAAATCAAAAAAGGTAGCAGTGAAGTTTATGTAAAAAATGAACAAGCTTTGCAAAATTATATTATTCAAAATGCCACCAATAATGCTATTTTGAAATCAAAAGCCGGAGATAGAGCGGGAGCTGATTTGCATGATTTTGTGGTTAAGTTAACAAAATTTTCTCATTTAATTTCTTCGCTTTCACGCATAATTCCGGCAGATATTTCTGAAAATTTAGCCTTGGCAAACGCTTTCGATAAATCGTGGATTGATGATTCTGCAAAAACCAAAACTTTAATTAAAAAAATTGAAAAAGTTTTTGGTGAAAATGTTGATGAACAAACCTCGTGGAGTTGCGTCATTACTGAAGCTAACGATATTGAATTAATTCGCGAAACTCGTGGCGTAAAAACTAATTTCATCGTAAAAAAAGCGCATTTAGATATGCCAGAAGTGGCAGTTTTGGCGCAAATTGTTGAACAAATTGGCGATGATTTTGTGAGTGCTTTAAAATTCATTCGCGGTGAAGAAGAAAAATCTTCAAATCGTCCGATGGAGCTTTTGAATATTATTCTTGAAGCTGGCAAAAAAGGCGTTTCAATTCAAAGGTTTAAAGGTTTGGGTGAAATGAACGCCGAACAACTTTGGGAAACAACGCTTGATCCAGCAAATCGTACTTTATTGCAAGTTAAAATTGACCAATTCGACGAAGCCGATCAAACCTTCTCAATCCTGATGGGAAATGTCGTTGAACCGCGTCGTGATTTTATCCAAGAAAATGCTTTAAAAGTTATTAATTTGGATGTTTAATTCCGCAATATAATTAAAAAATGGGCAAAGAATTTTGTCCATTTTTTTAATTACCCCCTTTATTTTCAATCAAAAAAATTCGCCAATTTCAACTAAATTATAATAATAAAATCTTATGGGGTTTTAGCGTTTTTTGTCTTCGAAGAAATTTGAAAAATAGCAAAATTGGCGTTGGAAAATTTAAGTAATGTAATTTGTGCTATTCAACAACGATGCAATCCGAGCGGGTTTTTTGAGCTTGAGAAACGAAGCGCGTGCAAAAATCTTCGGCATCAATTTGATTGAAAAATTCACCAATTTGCAAGCGAAAGAAAATTCCGCGACGACCTAAATCGGCTTCCTCAATAAAATATTTTGTTCCGCTAAAAACTTTTGGATAAAGACGGCTAAGTTTTTTCCAATAATCTTCGCAATTTTCTTTAGAAGACATTGCGGAAATTTGAACACGAATTGCATTGCGCTTACGAGGCGTTGGCTTAGGCTTGATTTGTTCTTCGACAATTTTTGGTTGCTCTTTAACTTTTTCAGGTTTTATTTCTTCAATAATTTTTCCAACATTTTTGGTTTCAACAACAGGTTTTTCAATTTTTTCATTAGAAATTTCGTCAATTTTTTTGACCAAACTTTCTGAATCATCTAAATTTTCTTTAGCAACTTTTTCGTTAACAATATTTTTTGGATTGCGTGGCGGATAAGCGGGTTCTTGATTTTTATTAAGCTTGATTTCTTCTTTTAAAATATCTTTGCGATTTCCAAAAATATCATCATAAATTGAGCGATTAACAACCTGATCATCGCCCTTGTCGTTGTAGTCTCCGCCCTCATAATCTTTGATTGCCGATTCGGGACCTTTGATGGTTTCAATTTCTTTGTTTGAAGGCCCGCGACTTATGAAATAATAAGCGTTTAAAGTTATATAAATAAATGCTGAAAGTGATAAAAAAGTTGCCGAAATCAAGAAAATTTTTTTTGCCAAAAATGGATTTTTTTCTGGTTCGTTAGTTTTTTTATATCCGAAATCTTCCATTTTATTAAATTAATTTAAATTAACGCATTTCCTCTAGAGCCTTGATATTAAATATATCAAGACATTGTGCAATAACTTTTTTTAAAGCCAAAATTAAATAAATTCTAGCAAAACTAGTTTCAAAATTATCTTTTAAAATAAATTTTAAATTTTGATTCTCAATGCCTTTGTTCCACAATCCGTGAAATTCGGCGCTTAATTCTTGCAAATAAAAAGCCAAGCGATGAGGTTCAAAATTTGTAACCGCCATTTCAATTGAACGAGTAAAGCTCGCCAATTTTTTAATCAAAGCAATTTCACTTTCATCTTGTAAATTATTCAGAAAATCAAAATTTGCAATCGATTTAATTTGATTATTTTCGTCAAAAATTTTGTTATAAAAATCAAAATGTTCATTTTTTAAATTTCTGAGAACCGAACAGCATCTAGTGTGGGCGTATTGTACATAAAAAATTGGATTATCCTTCGATTGCTCAATTACTTTATTTAAATCAAAATCGAAAGGCGCGTCGTTCTTACGGGTGAGCATGATGAAGCGTAAAACATCGGCGCCAACTTCGTCGATTACTTCGCGAGCGGTGATGAAATTACCAGCTCTTTTTGACATTTTTAAAGGCTCACCATTTTTTACAAATTTTACCATTTGGCACAAAATTATTTTTAATTGTGCTTGGTTGTTTGTTAATGCCGAAGTTGCCGAAGTTAATCGCTTGACATAGCCCGCGTGGTCGAAGCCGAGAGGCATAATGAAAATGCGCGCACCGCGTTCAAATTTGCTTTTAATGTAGGCCAAATCTGCGCCAAAATAAGTTGGAGTGCCATCGGATTTTTTAACGACGCGGTCTTGGTCATCGCCAAATTTTGTTGAGCGAAATAAAGTTTGATCTTGGTCGTCATAGCCTTCGGGCAAGGCTCCAACGCCTTTTTCAGTTTTTGGTGCTTCAAGTTTTCCGATATAAATTAAATCTTGTTTTTCTAAAATTTTTAGAGTTTCTTCGATTTTATTTTGATCGTGTAAATTTGTTTTTTCTGAAAAATAACTATCATGTTTTATACCTAGAGCGAGTAAATCATTTTTGATTAGCGTAAGCATTT
>CAIOKL010000071.1 GCA_903858915.1 uncultured Alphaproteobacteria bacterium
ATTCGCGACGGGGATTGCGTCGCCTTCGCTCCTGATCCCGTTCTTCGATAAAAATAGCCGTTTAGGCTATTTTTTTAACGCGAAGAACCTATCGCAATTAATCATAATTCTTGAAAAGCTTCAGGCTGTAGCTCCCCACTTGCGGGCTTGAAAACATGCATTTTATAAAAGCATTCGTAAAACTTACGGGGCCATCACTCTCCCCTTGCGGGAGAGTCGCAGAGCCAACTTGTTGGCGATGCGGAGAGGGGTCAAAATGCAGATATAATCAACTCTCTCGAATCAAATTAAAAATTATAAAAAAAACAATTTTTCAAAAAAGATGAAACATTTACAAAAAAAATTTCAAAAAAACAATTTCTCGATCCCAAATATAAATCCAAAAAGCTTTAAATTTTATAGCTTGATTTTATTTTTTTCATCACCTAGAATCGAGCAAGAGTAAATGAATTTGTGATTTTAACAATCGCATATTTTATCAAAGAAATTAACTTTTCTTCCTACTCAGTCGTGGTTTTTGGGCGTTTAAATGAAATTAAATTTCTGCCTAATTGTCCTTAAGTAAAATAAATAAATCAATATGCCAAAAGTAAAAACAAATAGCGGTGCCAAGAAGCGTTTTCGCGTTACTGGAACCGGAAAGCTCATTCATAAACAAGCTGGAAAAAGACACAATCTCGGTAAAAAAAGTCAAAAACGCATCAGAGATTTGCGTAAAGGCGTTGCTCTTTCCGAAGGTCATGCACATAGCGTTCTAAAGTTCAAAATGCCTTACAGTCGCTAGGCAAATCACAATCTGTTGAAAACAAAATATAAAATCTAAGGAGAAATAATGAGTCGTGTTAAAAGAGGTGTTACCAAAAGAGCCCGTCATAAAAAAATTCTAAAAATGGCTAAAGGCTATCGTGGTCGCGCCAAAAATTGTTTTAGAATTGCAATTGAAAAAGTTGAAAAAGCATTGCGTTATGCATATCGCGATCGCAAAGCTAGAAAAAGAGATTTTCGTGGCTTGTGGATTCAGCGAATCAATGCTGGAGTTAGAGAGCATGGAATGGTTTATTCAAAATTCATCAATGGTTTAAAATTAGCAAAAATTGATCTCGATCGCAAAGTTCTTTCGGATTTGGCGATTCGCGACAAAGAAACTTTTGCCAAAATTGTTGAAAAAGCCAAAGCTTCTCTCGGAGCTTAATAAAGCTTTCGTGATAAATTATTTTTATTCCGAAATACTCTAGATTTTTATTTCTCAGATGTATTTTTATAAAAATCCTTTTCCATATTTAAACCTCAGGCGCTAGGCGCGGTAAGATAATTTAAATATGGAAAATTTTATAAATCGCGATATCAAAAACATAAAATCTCAAAATTTTATATAAAAGATTTCGCGATATTTTTTAATAAAATTTAGAGAAATTATCTCCGAATTTTTCTTATCCAAATCACTTAAATTTTGTAAATGAATTTATATAGAGGTCTAGTAAAATTTGATAAAGATAATAAAATCGAAGATGTCATCATTGTAGATGATAGCTTTTCTTGGAAGGCTTTGCTTTTTAATCCGCTTTGGTTTTTATTCCATAAAATGTGGTTAGAATCCTTTTTGTTCTTATCGATATTTGCATTGCTCAATTGGGCTTCAAGATTCGGAGTATTCGATTTTTTTATGCAAATTTCTCTAATTTTCATGATAGCTTTAAATTCAAGAAGTTGGTATTTTGATGCGCTAATCAAGCGCAAAAAATATCGTTTTGTGGCGATGGTTTTTGGTGCGAATGCCACCGAAGCCAAAATAAAATTTATTAACCAAATTAATCTGCAAAACAAAGAGGGTTTTGAGGAAAACGCTTTTAGCGAATCTTTGTTAAGTCCAAAATATTTTAAATAAACCCGAGGTTTTTTAATGAAAATTATAATTATTGATTATGGAGCGGGAAATGTTCAATCGATTTTCAATGCCATTAAAGAAATTGATGACAAATCGGACATAATTATTTCAAATAAAGTGGCGGATTTAAAATCTGCTAACTATTTTATTCTGCCCGGAGTCGGCGCCTTTGGCGACTGCATGGAAGGACTTAAATCGGTCGATGGTTTTCTTCCTGAGTTGCGCAACCAAATTTTAAAATACAAAAAACCTTTCTTGGGAATTTGCGTTGGAATGCAGGTTTTGGCGTCATCGGGTCTTGAAAATGGTGAAAATCAAGGCTTGGGATTTATCAATGGCAAAGTTGAAAAAATCATTGGCGATGAAAATTTAAAAATTCCCCATATGGGCTGGAATTCTTTAAAAATAAAACAACCAAAGCATGTTATTTTTAAAGACATTAAAGAAGAAGAAAATTTTTATTTTGCCAATTCTTATCACTTTATTTGCCAAAATGATAATAATGTTTTGGGCTATGTCGATTATGGCGCGAAGATTAATTCGGTAATCGCCAAAGACAACATTGTTGGCGCGCAATTTCATCCAGAAAAAAGTGGTGAAGCTGGGCTAAAATTCCTAAAAAACTTCTTGGCTTGGCGCCCGTAAAATCGATTTCAAATGAAAATTTCAAAATTAATTGAAAAATCTTTGTTTGACGAAAAGATGGGCTATTATAAAACCAAAAATCCAATCGGCAAAAATTCTGATTTTATAACCGCCCCAGAAATTTCTCAAATCTTCGGAGAGATTGTCGCTGTTTATCTCATTCATATCGCTTCCAGTTCAAAAAATCAAATTTCTTTAGTTGAAATGGGCGCCGGAAAAGGCACTTGGTTTCAAGATATTTTACAAACAATCAATAAATTGGTGCAAAAAAATAATCCGCAAGCTGTTGATTTTCTTAGTCGCGCACAATTTCATATTATTGAAATAAATCCGGTTTTACAAAAAATTCAGCAACAAAATTTACAAAATTTTACAATAAAATGGCATAAAAATTTTGACGATTTTTTAGAGCAGAAAAATGGCGAAATATTTTTTATTTCCAACGAACTTTTTGATTGTTTTGCGATTGATCAATATGTTAAAACCCACGAAGGTTGGCGCGAGAGATTAGTAAGCTTCGCCAATAAAAAAACTTTACAAAATCCGCAATTTTTTCTTGAAAATCTTAATATCAAAACAAATAATTTTGTTGAAGAAAAATTGGGAAAATTTTTATCACAAAATGCTCCAATAAATGCGATTTTTGAACATTCAAAAACGGCGCAAGAATTTATGAAAAAGCTTTGCAAAGCGGTCGCCGACAATGGTGGAATCGCTATCAATTTTGATTACGGATATTGTGAATATGATTTTTCTAACACCTTACAAGCCGTAAAAAATCATCAAAAAATTCCATTTTTAGAGGGGTTGTCGGATTCTGACATCACGGCTCAAGTCGATTTTTTTGCGCTCGACAAAATTGTTAAAAATTTTCAACTCGATTCTTCTTTAATAACTCAAGCAGAATTCTTTCTTAGTCTTGGAGCCGAAGAAAGAGTAAGTGTCTTAATAGAAAAAAATCCGCATTTGAAGCAAGAAATTATAAATGGCTTTCAAAGATTGGTCGCAAAAAATCAAATGGGAGAATTGTTTAAATCCCATTTTTTCTGGAATAAAGAAAACCCCCGATGAATGTTTGAAATAAATTGCAAAAAAAAATTTGTATAACAAAATAAGATTCGAAAATCTTTTTTTATCCCAATTTACATTAGCAATGATTTTTAATAAACGCAAAACGACACCTAAATCTTCTGAAAAGCGCAAAGCATTTTCTTTAGTTGAAATTTCAGTGGTAATTTTAATTATAGGAATTTTAATAGCGGGAATTTCTCAGGCCTCGGATATGATAGATGAGGGCGCGTTAAAAGCTGCAAGAACTGCAACCAATGGTTCGAGAGTTTCTAGAGTTAGAGATTTAGTTTTGTGGCTAGATGCAACTGAGGATGGAGCTTCATTAACTTCCGCCAATAAACAAGCTGCAGAAGGCGATGATGTTGCGAAATGGAAAGATTTCAATCCAAATTCAATAAATGGGTTCGAGCTCACCGCCTCCGGGACACCTAAATATAATGCCAATAAAACCGGTGGTTTACCAGGGATTTATTTTAATGGAACGAATTCTTATTTAAAGCTATCGAGTAATTTTGATAATTCTACGGGTGAATATACAATATATTTAGTTTATCAGCCCATTGCATTGCCAGCTTCTGGTGCGGTTGGTGTTATTATGGAAAAAAGAAATGCAACCTCGGCGATTTTTCCATACAGATTAGAAATTGACAGCGGTGGATTTTATAGATATTCTAACAGTAATAATTTTGTGGTTTATGGCTCAAAGAAAGCCTCGGCGGGAAATGTTGATCTGATAAGGATTACGCGCTCATCAGCTGGATTGGTTGGTTTAGAGGTGGATAGCTCTCCTGCTAGTGGAACTTCGGCGAGCTTGATTAGAAATAATGATGAATTAATAATTGGAGCTCAAAACGGATCATCTATATCTAATTATGTAAATGGTCGAATTGGCGAAGTGATAATTTATGAGCGTGATTTAGTTGCATCTGAAAAAACAGATATTGAAAATTATTTATATAAAAAGTGGAAACTTAAAAAAGAAACTTCGGCAGTCTTGGGATCTTGCTTGATTCCTTCTGGTGCCACGAATGTTGCGGTTTCGTCTGTTCCGCTGGGGGTAACCACGGCTCCTTGCTCAGCTGGATTTACTGGTGGTCCAACTTTAACTTGTACTGCCGCCGCCGCTACTGCTGGAACCGCCGCTACACTTACCTCGGGATCTTGCGCCGCCGGTTGTATTATCGATTCTGCTATCTACACAGTTGCAAGTGGAAATTATACTATCGCGGCTGGAGGCGCCTCGCTAAGCGTTACTTGTAGAAGCGATTCTACAAAAGCTCGTACTGCTACAAACTGTTCTTCGGGCGCTATAACTTATAGTGGCGCAACATGTCCGTAACCTAAAATAATTTAGCAAAATCCCGCTTCAAAATTAAATTTTGAAGCGGGATTGCATAAATTTAAGCCCGACTTTAATGATTTTTAAATCAAGTTGGTATTCATTTGAACTTTTAGATTTCCCCTTTATTATTTTTCTATTCAAATAAATTTAACAATCTTGAATCATGAAAAATATTCAAAAATTTTCCGTAGAAAATAGCGATAATTACGATTTTAATTACCAAAATTTAGATCAAAATATTCAACAAGATTGGCAAGTTGAAGAAGTTTTGAAATTATTTTCAATGTCGTTTAACGACTTGATTTTTAAGGCCTCAACGCTTCATCGTCAATTTCATAATCAAAATGAAGTGCAAATTAGCACTTTGTTAAGCATCAAAACCGGAGCATGTCCCGAAAATTGCAAATATTGTCCGCAATCGGCGCATTACGATACGGGCTTAGAGAAGGAAGCGTTGATGCCAATCGATAAAATTTTAGAATCGGCGGAGAATGCTAAAAAAGCGGGTGCTTCAAGGTTTTGCATGGGTGCGGCGTGGCGTAGTTTGCACGATCGCGATGTTGAAAAAATTTGCGAAATTGTTGAGGCGGTCAAAGAAACCGGCTTGGAAACCTGCATGACTCTAGGCATGCTTACAGATTCGCAAAGTAAAAAATTGAAAGAAGCGGGTTTGGATTATTACAATCACAACATCGATTCTTCCGAAGAATTTTATTCGGAAATTATTTCCACGCGCAATTTCGCCGATCGCTTAAATACTTTAAAAAATGTCCGTGAAGCGGGGCTAAATGTGTGTTCGGGCGGAATTGTCGGCATGGGCGAAACGCGCGAGGATCGCGCCAAAATGTTGATCGTGCTTGCCAATTTGCCGAAACAACCCGAATCGGTGCCAATCAATATGTTGGTGAAGGTAAAAGGGACGCCACTCGAAAATGTCGAGAATCTTGATCCGTTTGAATTTATTCGCACCATCGCGGTGGCGAGAATTATGATGCCGAAAGCGAAAGTGCGCTTATCGGCGGGTCGCGAAGAAATGAACGAACAAACTCAAGCCTTGTGTTTTTTGGCGGGAGCTAATTCGATTTTTTATGGCGAAAAACTTTTAACAACGCAAAATCCCCAAACCCAAAAAGACCAAGAATTATTCGCGAAGCTTGGAATTAAAGGGGTTTAGGTTTATTTTTTTAAATTATAAACCAATATTTTCTATTTAAAAAACCAAATCTTAAATAAATTTGTAAAATATTTTTAAATCAAAAAATTATTTTACTTTTATTTTTTGTTATTTATTTTTGTAGATATTCTACAAGAAATATAAATTTAAATCACCACTTAAATTATGCAAAAAATTTTTAAATCAATCGCTCACCTTTTATTAATTCTCTTTGGGCTCTTCGGGATCTTGGTCATTTTTTCTTATAAAGATTATCACAAAATTGATAAAAATAAAATCCCCGCTTTTGTAATCCAAGAAGGCAAATTATCCCAACAACAAATTGCCGATTTAACCAAGCTTGATGACGCCAAAAATATTTGGATTATCAGCGATAAAGAAGATTATAATAAAGCTACGGAGCTAATCAAACAAAGTGCCGATGCTATTTCTTATGCTAATCAAGTTGGTCGCCTCGATTTGGTTTCGATGCTTTTGGGAATTATTGCCATAATTTTTGGATTTGCGGGGATTATCGGATTTTTGCATATTAAAGAAGTGGTAGATGTTAAGGCGCAACTTGCAATAAATGAAAATAAAAAACAACTTGATCAGAAATTAAAAGAGATTGAAAAAGATACCAAAGAGCATTTCAAAACATTGGCAGAAAAATATTTTAAAGATGGTGGCGAAGCTAGTAAAATTATTCAAAGATATGTTGCGCAAGAAATTGATAAAAACAATATTGAAAAAGTCGAGGACGAGCAAGAATTAAATTGACAATTAATGAAATTTCTAATTATAATTTTTTATAAACTAAATATTTTAAGAAAATGTTAACCCAAGAAAAAATCAAAACTATCAATAAGCAAATAGAGAGTTTTAATTCTGATCCGAACAATTTGCCGGAAGATAAAATACCCGTTAATATTGAAGAAAAAATTAAAAAAAATAATATCGAGCTTAATAAATATTGTTTTGATTTGGGAGATGATATTTTGGGCGAAATTAAAAAAGAAAATGGTAAATTCATAATAAATATTCAAGCTAGAGATCATTATTATCGTAAAAGATTTACCATGGGCCATGAATTAGCGCATTTTATTAAACATAAGGAATTAATTGGCGATGGGGTTGATGATGGAAAAGTGGGCAATAAGCTTTATAGAACTATGTATAGAAAAAACGATAAAATTACTTCAAAAGAAGAGGTTGAGGCAAACCGCTATTCAGCAGAATTATTAATTCCAAACGAGTTGGCTAATTTTATTTATGAAAGCTTTTTTAAAGATATTAAAAAAGAAGACTCATTGGATATTGATATTAATTTCTTGGAATTTTTATCAAAAAAATTTCAAGTATCAACCGCGGTAGTAAGTTTTAGAATTAAAAATTTAATAAAACAATCATAATAAATCTATGTCAAACTACGAAAAAAAATTAAATGAAATGGGAATTGCGCTTCCTACTCCCTCAGCGCCTGTTGCCAATTATGTTGGCTTCGTAAAAACCGGAAATATGGTTTTTATTTCAGGACAGTTGCCTTTGGAAAACGGTAAATTGCAAGCGATTGGCAAAGTCGATATTGAGGTTTCAATCGAAGAGGCAAAAAAAGCTGCGCGTCTTTGTGCTATCAACATTATTGCGCAATTAAAATTGGCATGTAACGGCGATCTTGATAAAGTTGCTAAATGCGTAAAGCTCGGAGTTTTTGTTAATGGCGGAGCCAATTTTAAAGACCATCCGGCGGTTGCCAATGGCGCTTCCGACCTAATTGCCGAAGTTTTTGGCGATGCTGGCAAACATGCGCGCGCAGCGGTTGGATCAGGCTCTCTTCCTTTTGGAGTGGCGGTTGAAGTTGATGCAATTTTTGAAGTTCTTTAAAGATTTCTTAAAAAAATAGTGCTTTGAATTTTTTTTAAATTACTTTTAAAAAAAAATAATTTAAACAATAAATTCCATGTTGCTTTTCGACAAAGTTTTAAGAAATCTCATCAAAATTTGCTTGGTGGCAATAATTCTTTTTGCAATTTTATTTGCCACTTCTTTGGTTTTAGATTGGAGAATGAAGGAAAATAATAATGTTTCGCAAAAAGTTATAATCGGGCGCGGAAGTGCGGAAGTAAAAGCTATTCCCGATGTCGCCAATTTTATTTTTTCAGTAAAAAAAATGCAAAAAGAAGCGAAAGACGCGCAACAAAAAATGCTAGAAGTTTCGGGTTTAGCTTTGCAAATTCTTGAAAAAAAAGGCGTCGCTAAAAAAGATATAAAGACCATAAATTATTCCACTTATCCAGAATATAATAAATCCCCAGAATGCTCGGGGGGAGTTTGTTCCGATTCAAAAAATACTTTAAAAGGCTTTGTTTCGAATCAAACTTTTTCGGTTAAAGTTCGCGACATCGCTAAAGCTTCGGAAATATTGAACGAACTTTCTTCGATTGGAATTGAAGAGGTTGGGGGCTTGACATTTGTGATCGATTCAATGGAAAAAATAAAATATCAAGCGCGAATTCAAGCGATTGTAAATGCAAAAGTGCAAGCGCAATCAACGGCAAACGCTTTAAATGTTAAATTAAAAAGAATTGTAAAATTTGCCGAAGATGAAAATAATGGATTTCAACCTCTTTATGCTAGAGCCGCAATGATGGCAAGCGATAATAATGAATCAAAAAATTCAGAAATTCAAGCTGGCGAAGAAAGCGTCCGCTCATCGGTTGTAGTGACTTACGAATTTGAATAATGAAAATAATTTCGTGGAATATTAATTCGCTTCGTTTGCGATTGCCTTTGTTGAAAAAATTTATCGATAATTATCGTCCCGACATCATTTGTTTACAAGAAATTAAGGTTTCTAACGATGATTTTCCTTTGGCCGAGGTTCGAGATTTGGGCTTTGATTTTATTGAGTTTGACGGCGAAAAATCATATAATGGTGTGGCAATTTTTTCAAAATATCCGATTAGTAAAATTGAAAAAATCGATATTTTAAATTATGGACATAAGCGCCATATTTTTGCTCAAATTAAAACGCCAATTGGCGAAATAAATCTGCATAATTTTTATGTGCCGGCGGGTGGCGATATTCCTGATGTCGCGCTCAATAATAAATTTGATCATAAATTAAAATTTGTTGATTGGATGAGCGAATATTTTTTAAAAAACTCTCAACCAAAAACAATTATTTTAGGAGATTTTAATATTGCTCCAAAGCCACAAGATGTCTGGTCTCATAAGCAATTGCTTAAAGTGGTTTCACATACTCCAATCGAAGTTGAAAAATTGGAAAAATTACAAAAATCTTTAAATTTTGTCGACACGCATCGTTTTTTAGCGGGCGAAGATTTAAAATTATATAGCTGGTGGAGCTACAGAGCCAAGGATCCATTGCAATCCGACCGCGGACGCAGACTCGATCATATTTGGATAACGCAAGATTTAAAATCTGCGCTGAAAGATGCTAAAATTTATCGTGATTTTCGTTTGGAAAAAGCGCCCTCGGATCATGTCCCAATTGAGATTTCAATATAAATATTTTTTTTATAAATTGACCATCTTCAATTTTTTGTGGCTAAAAATATTCGGCTGTAATTTGATTAATTTTTTAAAAGATAAGGCAAAATAAATTTTTCTGAGTGCGGTAATTGCAAATCGGGAGGAGTTGCTTTTACCGCACCCAGCACGCATTTTTGGGTTTGCGGTGATAATTTGTAAAATATTATTTTACGAAATAAAATATAATTATACTAATCTAAGACTCAATAAAATTTTAACTACTCCGAGTGTGTATTCTCATTTTGAGAATTGATTTTTATTTTCTAATTTATTTTGATTTTGAGATTATTAATTTACTAAATTTATCGAAAATTTTAAAAAAACTATTAGCGATCGGAGCCTTTAATATCAATAGTTTAGAGGTTTTTTAAAAAATACAAACGCAAAATTTGTAATTAAAAAATAATCGTTGATTTGAAAATCTAAAACTAAAATTTGTTACTTTCAATTTCTGAAATGAAAAAAAATTTAGAAAGTTTTTTGCTATTTTTGTAAATCTTAGAACAAGATTTTGAGCGCATTGAGTGA
>CAIOKL010000072.1 GCA_903858915.1 uncultured Alphaproteobacteria bacterium
AAAGGCATTGATCGCAAATCACTAATCGTAGCTTTCGGCGGCGGTGTAGTTGGCGATTTAGCCGGATTTGTTGCGTCAATTTTATTGCGCGGAATCGATTTCATTCAAATTCCCACAACCCTTCTCGCCGCAGTAGATAGCTCGGTCGGAGGCAAAACGGCAATTAATTCAAAGGCTGGAAAAAATTTAATCGGCAGCTTCTACCAGCCAAAATTAGTACTCTGCGATTTAGAGTTTTTGAAAACTTTGCCCAAACGCGAACTAAGATCTGGTTACGCTGAAGTATTAAAATACGGACTAATTCGTGATAAAAATTTCTTCACATTTTTAGAAAAAAATTATCCAAAAATTTTTACTCACGACGTCGAATTTTTAGAAAAAATTATTACCCGCTCTTGCGAGTTGAAGGCTGAAATAGTTGGGCGCGACGAGTATGAATCCGGCGAAAGAATGTTGTTAAATTTCGGCCACACTTTTGGTCACGTCTTTGAAACTGAAACCGGATATTCTAACGAAATATTGCACGGCGAAGCGGTGGCAATGGGCATGAAAATGGCTGCAAAAATGTCGCAAAATTTTGGATTAATTTCTAAAGATGATTTTGAAAGAATTGCACAACACCTAGAAAACTGTGGCTTTGTAACTGATCCAAAAGAAATCCGTAAAAATTGGAATGAGGAAAATCTCATCTCTCATCTCGCCAAAGACAAAAAAAATGAGAACAAAAATCTTACTTTTATCTTACTAAAAAAAATTGGTGACGCCTTTATTCAGAAGGATGTGAAGCTGGAAGAGTTCAAAAAAATTTTAAATAACTAAACTAAAAACTCTCTGAGTGCTCTCAAAATAAATGCTTAAGCAGCAAAAATCGCTATTTTGGTTGGCCAATTCTAAGGATTTTTAGTTGGCGCAAATATCTAACTTTTTACTGATGGCGCCTGAGGCTAATCTTTAACTACTAATTCACACGCCGCCTTCACCAAGCCACGAATTTGGCCAATGTAAGAGGTGCGCTCAGTAACCGAAACTGCTCCGCGTGCGTCGAGTAAATTTAAAATGTGACTAGCTTTGAGTGCTTGCTCGTAGGCCGGGATGGGCAGATTTTTTTCTGCTAAAATTTGCGACAGCTCTTTGCTTTCGGTAAAATTTTTAAACAAGGCCGCGATGTTTGAATGTTCTAAAATGAAAGCAGAGTTTTCAATTTCGCTTTGTTTGAAAACATCGCCGTAAGTAATTTTTTCTTCTCCTGTTTTGCCGTTCCAGTTAATGTCAAAAATGCTGTCAACTTCCTGAACATGCATGGCGATTCGCTCTAAGCCGTAAGTAATTTCGCCGGGAATTATTTCGCATTCAATGCCGCCAACTTGTTGCATGTAAGTGAATTGTGAGATTTCCATTCCGTTAAACCAAACTTCCCAACCTAGTCCTGATGCGCCGACAGAAGGATTTTCCCAATCATCTTCAACAAAACGAATATCGTTTTCTTTGGTGTTGAGGCCAATTAAATCAAGGCTTTGAAGATAAAGTTGTTTAATATTTTGTGGCGCGGGTTTGAGTAAAACTTGGAATTGATAATAATGACTTAAGCGATTTGGATTATTGGCAAACCTTGCATCAGTAGGACGGCGACATGGTTGAACATAAGCAACTTTCCACGGTTTTTTGCCTAAAGCGCGCAAAACCGTGGCGGGATGCAAAGTGCCGGCACCGACTTCAGTATCAATCGGCTGTAGCACTGTGCAACCATGGCTTGCCCAAAAATTTTGTAAGTCGAAAATAATTTGTTGGAATGATTTTACCATTCAATTATCCTACAATTTCATTGGTTGCGAAGAAAAATGCGATTTCATTTTTAGCATTTTCAAGACTATCGGAACCATGAACCGAATTGGCTTCGATTGACAAAGCAAATTCTTTGCGAATCGTTCCAGCATCAGCGTTGGCAGGGTTAGTTGCGCCCATGATTTCACGATTTTTAGCCACGGCATTTTCACCTTTCAAAACTTGAACAACAACGGCGCCAGAAGTCATGAATTTAACTAAATCTTTGTAAAAAGGGCGTTCGCGATGAACTGCATAAAATTCTCCAGCAGTTTTTTCGGATAAAAAAAGCATTTTTTGAGCAACGATTTTCAAACCAGCTTCTTCAAATTTAGCATTGATTTTGCCAGTTAAATTTCTTTGGGTTGCATCGGGTTTTAAGATTGATAGAGTAAGTTCAATAGACATATTTGATTGTAAAAAGAATTAATAAAACTTGTAAATGTTTCGAAGGATTTTGTAATCAAAAAACATTATTCTTCTTACAAGATAAAAAATTTTTAAGACTAAGTCAAGAAATCAGTTTGCTTTTAAAATTAAAATTTACTTTGAGAATTTAATCGTGTAAAATCATCAAAATTTAATTGCAATATTGATAAATTTCTCATGAAAAATTCACAAATTAATTTCGAAGAATTATATTCAATAATTTCTACTAAAATCGCCTCGCAAGATGAAAAATCTTACACCAATAAATTGGTCAAGGGCGATATTTCTCGCTTAGTTCAAAAAATTGGCGAGGAGGGCGTTGAAGTCACAATTGCTGGGCTTTTGCACGATAAAAATAATTCAGAACAATCCCGCCAAAATTTAGTTAATGAAGTTTGCGATTTATTTTATCACAGCCTGGTTTTGTTGGCTAAAAATAAAATCAATTTATCGGAAATTTTTGAAGAATTTAACAAAAGAAATAATCGTTAATTATGAACAATGTTGAGCTCACCGAAAGTGCAAAAAAACGCATTTTAGAAATTAAAAATAACACCAATAATCCGCAAAAATTTTTGCGTTTGACCGTTAAAAGTGGCGGTTGTAGCGGATTCCAATATATTTTTGAACTCGATGACAAAAACTTGGAGGATGATTTAATAATTTGCGAAGAAAATGACAAAAATGTGGCAAATTTAATTGCCAAAACCGACAAAATTTCTTTGCAATTTATTGAGGGCGCTAAAATTGATTTCGTTGAAGAATTAGGTGCGAGTTATTTTAAAGTTGTTAATCCAAATGCTACCGCCAATTGCGGTTGCGGAGCATCTTTTGCGGTTTGATTTTATCTATATATTCATTATCAACCACCCTTAACTTTTGCCTATCCCCAAATTTGAAATAACTTTGGAGCTTTTCTATTTGTCTCAATTTCTTGCTTAGTTATAATTTTTTATGTATTGCGATTTTGTTAATGGTCAACCGCAAGGGTTGCCCCTAAAGTTTTCTGCAAACTGAAAAAAGCTCAAAGGATTTTCCCCCCTCAAAAGGAGGTTCAACCCGAAAGATTTCCAAATGTATTTATAATTTGAAGTAATTTAAGAAATGAGAAAAGGATTCAAAGTTTTGCTGAGTTTTGAGGGAATAAAAAATTATTACCTTTAAATCGATTTTACAAATCCAAGTTGCGCGCTAACGGTTGACTGAGTTCCGCCATTTAATGCTCCAGAAGGCGATTGTTGCGCGGATTGTAATAATTGATTAACTCCTTCTCGAATACCTTCTTTATCATTTTCTTGACTTCTGAATACCAAATCTGCTTTGATGGAAGGTGGTTGTTTCGCGAAGCTACTTTGTAATTGAGCAACTTTATCTTTAACAAATGGACCAACTCTGTGAGCAAGTACTAAATTACCATTTGCGATCGGGGCGTCACTGGCAGGAGTAAGTGTCTGACTTCCAAGTGTCTGACTTCTAAGGGGAAAACGATACTGAGTAGGCCCTTCAGCTTGAGTCTGAGTCTTTGTAGTCTCAAGTTTTGATAATAAAGTTCTTATTTCTGAAAAAAAAGTTTGATTATTGCCTGCAATCATGCTAGCAGTTTGTTTATTTGTATTTTCTATATTTAAATCCGCTTCAGCGTTTATTAAATATTTAAAAACTTCAATATCTCCTATTCTAGATGCGGCAATAAGAGCTGTATCTCCAGAACTATTTTGTTTATTAATATCCGCTCCAGCGTTTATTAAATATTTAACAACTTCAATATCTCCTATTCTAGATGCGGCAATAAGAGCTGTATCTCCAGAACTATTTTGTTTATCTATATCCGCCCCAGCTTTTATTAAATATTTAACAATTTCAATATTTCCTATTCTAGATGCGGCAATAAGAGCTGTATCTCCAGAACTATTTTGTTTATCAATATTCGCCCCAGCTTTTATTAATATTTCTACCATGTTTTTCTTTCCAAGGGATGAAGCAAATAAAAGAGGATTAGTATTACCATTGCTAGGATCACTAACATCACTATTAACATTAAATCCATCATTTATTATTTTTCTTACCCCCTCTTCATTATTTTTTTGAATCTCATGTAAAAGTTCCATAACCGAAGCATTACTTCCCGGAAGATTTTCTCTCATAATATTTATAGTAAATTAATAAATTTTTCACATTAAAAATTAGCTATAATTAATTTGAATAATAAATTATTAATTTGCAATATAAAAAAGTATAAAAGATTACAAATTATTTTTTGCTTCAATTGATTTAAATTCTTCGATATTTGAATTCGGTTTATGCAAGAATTTTTTAATTTGAAATAATTTTATTTGAAATGTTTAATTCATAAAAATTATTGCGGAGTAGCGAATTTATTGTGTTGAGTGATGTTATTAAAAATTTAATAAATTTGTGTTAGCGAATTTAAATAAGTTTTTTAAGTAAATAAATTTAATTATTTACAACCCAAACTTCCCAAAAGAAACTCGTTCTTCGATTTGGTTCAAAACCTTCGCAACCACATCGCCCGAGTCAAAAACGCCCGCGGATTTTTCGCTAATCAAATTTTTGATGAAAGATTTCTTCGTGGTAATTTCGATAAATTCAACTTCTTCGCCGAATTTTTCTTGCATTTTTTTACGCATATCTGCGATGCCGTCAATCAGCCCTAAATCAAGTGCCGTCTTGCCCGCCCAAAAAGCTCCCGTAAAAATTTCTTCTTCATTTTTAGTAAGTTTTTCACCGCGATGTTTGCGCACTAAATCTTTGAAATTATCAAAAATATCTTTTTGGGCTTGCTTTAAAATTTCAATATTGGCTTGCTCTTCGGGCAAGAATGGATCGAGTATTGCCTTGTTTTTGCCTTCGGTATAAATGCGACGATCGACGCCGATTTTTTTGATTAAATCAACAAATCCAAAGCTCGAAAAAATTACTCCGATTGAACCAACGATCGAAGAATTGTGAGCGTAAATTTCGTCGCCACTTAAGAGAAGCCAATATCCGCCTGATGCCGAGACATCTTGAGCAAAAGTATAAACTGGAATTTTATTTTTTTCGGATAATTCACGAATGTAATTATAAATCAGTTCCGACTGAACAGGAGAGCCTCCCGGAGAGTTTATTGAAAGCGCCACCGCCGAAATTTTTTTAGACTCAAAAGCTTTTTTAATTAACGGTGCGTTATTAATAAAATTAATGCCTGTTTCAAATTTTGAATCCTTGCCGATAACTCCTGATAGAGTAAGGTGCGCAACTTTTTTATTTTTATTTTTTTTAAAAACTTTGCAAAAAATTTTAGTAAAAATACATTTACAATTCTTGTTCTGGCTCATTGGGTTTTTTGTATAAAATTGTTAAATTTTTGAATGAAAAATCATCTTTGATAATCTTATATAAATAATTTAAAAACCAAAAGACAATAAAACAAGTTAATATTGTTGAGCAGGAAATATATAATCCGCGATAATCAAATTTTTTCATTAATGCGCCCGTTGTTAATAGACCGCAAATGGTTCCGATAAGCGCCACTCTAGTGAAAGCGCTGTTGACGATTAGTCTTTGAGAGGGTTTATATTTTTCGTTAATTAATACTAAAGTTGGCAATTTCATGCCCGACATCGCGCCAAATAATAAGAAAAATAATATAAAAATATTGTCATTATCGCCGTAAAAATTAATGATATAAATTATAAATAGCGAACAAAATGCCGACAAAATTATTATAAAACGACGATTAAAATGATTGCACAAAAAACCGATTGGTATATAAAAAATTGTTCCAAATAATAAGGAGGAATATAGCATCGAGGCATCGCTTGGAGTCATGCTAGTTCTGATTCCGTAAATGATTGAGAAGGCGCTAAAAGATGACATTACAAAGCTAGAAGCGAAACAAGAAGAGAAAATTTTTGGAGAATTTTTTATATATTGAATGATGGCGATGTTTTTTTGTTCGTGAATTACCGAATCAACTTTTTTTAAACGCAAAAGTGGAATTGTTGAAAGTAAATAAAAAAAACCAATTAATAAAAAACTGTAAAAGTTATCTTTGGTTTTTGTTAAATTTAGAATAATCGGACCAAGGCCGTTGCCAAGAGCCACTAAGCTGATTCCGATAGAAATTGCGATTGAGCGAATTTTTGGCGGAGATAAATTTATCATGATGGTGTTGCGGGTTACCGAGGTGGTGAATAAAGAGGTGCCGAGTATATAAATTATAATTATCCACAGCCAATAAGCTACAAATTTAAAAAGCAAAAGAGAGCAAATTGTAGCGACAATGCTTCCGAAAATAATGCTTTTAATCATGCCAATTTTTTGACCGACGGAGGGTAAAAATCTTGAAAAAATTACGCCAGCGCCGATTTGTGTAACGGTTGAAAGTGAAATCAAAATTTCATTTTCAACATTGGCTTCAAGGCGCAATGAAATCAATACTGTCATGATTCCATAAGCGAGCGCCGAAATGAAAATTGACAAAAAAATTGCCAATAAATCTTGAACTAAAGAGGCGTTCCAAGTGAAATTTTCGGAGGTGATATTGTCGGTGACGGGAAGTGATGAAAAATCGTCGCCCGTATGAGCTGGATCGTGTAAATTTTTTTGATTTTTTCGATAAAAAATTAACATTATTTTTTATGAAAAATCTTATGAAAATTTTCGAATATCAACTAAATGACCGACGATTGCCGATGCTCCAGCCATAGCTGGACTCATCAAGTGAGTTCTGCCTCCGCGACCTTGACGACCTTCAAAATTTCGATTTGAAGTTGAGGCGCATCTTTCGCCAAATTCTAATTTATCGGCGTTCATTGCCAAGCACATTGAGCATCCGGGTTCGCGCCACTCAAAGCCCGCTTCGATAAAAATTTTATCCAAACCTTCTTTTTCAGCTTGCTCTTTGACTAATCCCGAACCAGGGACAATCATCGCTAATTTAATATTTTTGGCGACTTTTTTGCCTTTGACAACATCGGCAACGGCGCGGAAATCTTCAATGCGACCGTTGGTGCATGAACCGATAAAAACTTTATCGATATTAATTTCTTCCAAAGCCATGCCCGCTTGCAAGCCCATATATTCTAGAGATCGGGCTACCGCTTCCTGTTTACCTTTATCGGCAAAATCATGCGGGAAAGGGACTTTGCCATTAATTGGCAAAGAGTCTTCGGGGCTAGTTCCCCAAGTAACTTGAGGCGCAATTTCTTCGGCATTAATATGAAGTTGTTTATCATATTTTGCGCCTTCATCGGATTTTAAAGAGCTCCAAAATTTAACCGCCTTGTCCCAATGATTCGCATCTGGAGCCATTGGACGACCCTTGATATATTCGAAAGTAATTTCATCGGGAGCGATTAATCCAGCGCGAGCGCCGGCTTCAATCGACATATTGCAAACCGTCATGCGACCTTCCATCGAGAGGCTTTTGATGGCTGAGCCAGCATATTCAATTACGCATCCCGTCGCGCCGGCCGTGCCGATTTTTCCGATAATTGCCAAAATAATATCTTTCGCTGTGACGCCATTGCCAAGCTTGCCATCGACTTTAACCAAAAAGTTTTTGGCTCTTTGTTGAATTAAAGTTTGCGTCGCTAAAACATGTTCGACTTCGGAAGTTCCGATGCCGAAAGCCAACGCGCCGAACGCGCCATGAGTTGAAGTATGGCTATCTCCGCAAACAATTACCATTCCCGGTTGAGTAAAACCTTGCTCGGGACCAACAATATGAACGACGCCTTGTTTTTTATTGTCGAGGTCAAAATATTGAATATCGAAATCGCGACAATTTTGTTCGAGAGTTTCAACTTGAATTCTTGAAGTTTCGTCTTTGATGCCAAGCGTGCCATTGTGGCGGTCGGCGGTTGTGGTTGGAACATTATGATCGGCCACCGCTAAATGTGATTTTTTGTGTCGCGGTTGACGATTAGCAATTCTTAAACCCTCAAAAGCTTGTGGAGAAGTAACTTCATGAATGAGCTGGCGATCAACATAAATAAGGCTTGAAGAGCCATCATCATCGACTAAATGTAAGTCCCAAATTTTGTCATATAAAGTTTTCGGCATGTCTTTAATATTTGTATTTTGATTGTGAAAATTATAAAAAATTGTGCAAATTTTAGAAAGTTTTTATAAATCTTTTTAAAAATTACATAAAAAAGAATTTAAAATCAATTTCAAATATTCGTTTTTAAAATAAATAAATTTGAGTTTATGTTTTTCTTGATTAAAGTTAAAAAAAATTAACTTTAAAATCAAGTTCATGAATATTTTATTTCTCGGCGACATCGTTGGAAGATCTGGTCGCAAAGCAGTTTGCGATAATTTATTAAAAATTAAAAATGATTACAAAATCGATTTTACAATTGT
>CAIOKL010000073.1 GCA_903858915.1 uncultured Alphaproteobacteria bacterium
CTTGGCTTTTATCGATTAAAGCTTGGAGCATCAAGCGTTCAGGCGCAAACCAAAAGCCATTATAAATCAAACTAGCATATTTTGGCATTAATTCATCTTTTAAATGACAAGCCTCGCGATCAAGAGTGATCGATTCAATTGCACGATGCGCCACCAATAAAATCGTGCCTCCCGGCGTTTCGTAAACTCCGCGTGATTTCATACCAACAAAACGATTTTCAACTAAATCTAAACGACCAATACCATTTTTGCCACCAAGTTCATTGAGTTTAGTAAGAATTTGTGCTGGCGATAATTTTTTACCATCAATCGCGATTGGATCACCTTTAGCAAATTCAATTTCAACAATTGTCGCTTGATTAGGAGCATCTTCAGGACTAACTGTGCGTTGATAAACATATTCAGGAGCGGGTTGTGCTGGATCTTCCAAAACCTTACCTTCGCTTGAAGTGTGAAGCAAATTGGCATCGACCGAATATGGTGCTTCGCCTTTTTTATCTTTAGCGACGGGAATTTGATTTTTTTCGGCGTAATCGATGAGCTTGGTGCGAGAATTTAAATCCCATTCGCGCCAAGGGGCGATGATTTTGATGTCGGGCTTGTTGGCATAATAACTAAGTTCAAAACGCACTTGATCATTACCTTTGCCAGTGGCTCCGTGAGCGACAGCATCAGCTCCAACCATTTTAGCAATTTCAATTTGTCTTTTGGCAATTAATGGGCGGGCAATTGAAGTTCCAAGCAAGTAAACGCCTTCATATAGAGCGTTGGCGCGAAACATTGGAAATACATAATTGCTAACGAATTCTTCACGCAAATCTTCGATAAAAATTTCTTTAACTCCGAGCATTTCGGCTTTTTTGCGTGCGGGTTCGAGCTCTTCACCCTGCCCTAAATCGGCGGTAAAAGTAACAACTTCGCAACCATAATTTTCTTGCAACCATTTTAAAATAACCGAGGTATCAAGACCTCCGGAGTATGCTAAAACAACTTTTTTGATTTTATTTTTTGACATATTTTGTATCTTATTTTTTTATTTTTTAGCGAATAAAAATATTAGAACTTATTTAAAAATACAAGCTTTTATCAGAAATTTTTTCAAGAAAATTATGAACTTCGTGAGAATCTTTTTTAAAAGAAGTGAAAATCATTGCCATTGTAAGCGGTGCATTAAAAATAATATTATTAGCGATATAAGAATTATGAATAATTTTTAAATCCAAATCATCTAATATTTTTTGTGAATTTTGGTTTAAAAAGCTTGTAAAAGTTGATTCGGCGAACTTTGTTAAAATCGCTTCATTTTCATAATATTTAATTTCATTCGCTAAATTTGCGCTATAAATTTCTAAAATTTTATTAAGATCATAACGCTCGTAATCAAGCTCCAAATCTTGATTGAAGATTGATTTTGCAATATTTTTTCCGACTTCAAAAATATAAAAATCTAAAAAAGCCATGGTGCTTTTTTGACGATTTTTTAACGATAAATTTTGCATTTTTTTATCATCGTGAAAAATTTTTGATAATTTTATTATTTCTTCGATTGGTGGTCGCTCCATGTCCAGCAACATTCGCCAAGCATAATTTATATCAACCATTTTTAAAGCAATTATTTGATTTCTAACAAAATCACGAAACAAATTATTGTGCAAATAAAGATCTAATAAAATTTTAGAACCATGTTTTTTAATAATGTGATTAAAAGCCTCGTGCAAGCCGAGAAACATTATGGCAAAGGTTCCGGTGTGAGCGATGGTTCGATCCAAAGTTATCGCCCTAGTTTCAAAAATATTAAATTTCGAAATATTCTCCAACAAATCGCAATATTTAACTGGAGGCACGATGGTTTGTTGTTTTGCACCGCGTTTTAATGGACGCGAACTAAGATTTCCTAGTGCTACTCCGAGGCGGTTTGAATTAAAAAATAATTCGTTAAAAAATTGATTAGAAAAATATTTTTTTTGATAAGATTTAATTGCTTCGTCACTAAATTCTTGACGAATTTTATAATATTTTGAATTGTCAGTTTTGGATTTTTCAAACAATGCCGAAACCTTCAGCGAAGCGCACAAATTATGCAACGCAAAATTTTCAATTGTATTTTGCGCGATACTTAATGAACCAAATAAAATTTGTTGTTGTTGCCCTTGAATCGTTGTAATTGCTGGCTCAAGACGCAAATTTTTCGCCTTCATTTCCTTGGCAATTTCTAAAATTGAGTTAGCTTGGCGATTAGCAATTTCATCAAAACGACCGCCACCCCTTTGAAGCGCGTAACCGCCACCATTAAAAACATAAATTTCTAAATTTAAATTATGTTTTTCAAGAGCAATTTTCTTTAACATTAAAATTTCTCCCGAAGCTCTGTCTTGATAATAATCAACCGCAATTCCCCCTACTCTGGCGGTATCGCTTTTGGCAATCATGGCAATTAATTTTTTAGCTCTTTGTAAATAATTTTGATAAATTTTATCGGCAATTAATTGTTGTTGAATTGCAAAAATATTTTTTAAATCCTCAACCGATTCCGACAAAGTTACGATGTGAATTGCGTGATTTTTAATCTGAAAATTTTTGGTAATTTTCAGTAAAAATAAAACCATCAAAACTTGACTAACGGTTTGATGATTTGAAATAATAAATTTATCAATAAAAAGTGGGTTTTTATTTACAACTAGAAGCCTTTTAACAATTTCATTATTATGATTTTTTTGCAATAAAAATTTGTTGATTTTATCAATCAAAATTTCATTTTCTAAAAATTTATGCAAGATTTTAATTTTATTTTTTTTCATCATTTTTAAGAAAAAATTTATGTTTAAAAATGTCTAAAATTTCCGCCACTGCATTTTCAATATCTTTAGCATCATGCCTCAAATCAATTTTCGATTCCAGTTTAAATTTTTTTATTCTTTCAATGCCATTTTGTAAAATTTCTGCGGTGATATTTGGATTGCCATCGCCATCTCCGCCATGGCTCCAAAGCGCAGTTTCGCAAATTTTTTCTGGCAAAAATAATTTATTTTTATATGGCGAATTTTCGATTTCTAATTGTAGTTTTTGGCGCAGTTTTTGATTGGCAATTTTAATATTTTTTATCGCCAATTCACATTCGATCATCTCATCTAAGCTTGATTTTTTTTTGCTGGTTATCGAACATTTCAAAATTTTTTTTAAATTATTTTGAAGATTTTTAAAATTCAGAGTTTTTTTATCGGAAATTATTTCATCAAATTCATATCCGAGAGCTGTATATTCTAGGCTTGCTGGGTTTGTTGGGTGAGGCGTTAAACTAAAAAATGCTTTAAAGTTTTTCGTTAAAAAATCCTGCAAAATTTCTGGTTTTATTTTATTTTCAAAAGCTTTTTTTAATAATTCGCTAAATGAAAATTGTTCATCTTTTGCTTCAATTTTATAACAAGAGATTATGTCGTTTAGCGCTGATTTTCTAGATCTTCGCAACACTTCTTGTAGCTTAGATTCTAGCTCTAAGATTTGTAAAAATAATTTTTTATCTTCCTTGATTTCATTGTAAAATTTTTCAACTTCCGCATCTTTTTGTTTAGAATTAATCTTTTTTTTGATCCTTTGTAATTCTAAAAATTTTAATTTGACTTCTTTATCAAATTCATTCAAATCGACCAAAGAATATATAAAATCTAGTTTAATCGCTTCTTGGATTTGAGTTAAATATTGATATTTTCTTGAATTTTTCTCTAAATATTTAATGTTATTTAGCCCCTTGACCATAGAATTAATTGACTTTATAAATAATATTCTTTTAAAACCTAATTATCAATCATCAAAATGCAATTAAAAACATTATTATCTAAGTTAGACATCGCAAAATATTGTAAAAACGCACAACAACGACTTGATTTTAATTCAACAAATTTAATTGATGATGTCTTTGAAAAAATTCAAAAAAATTATCACATTGCGTTGGTTTTTGACGAAAAAAATCAAGAGATTATCGGAACAATTGTTTGCAAAATTGATCATGATTTTTTTTCCAATAAAACCTGCGAAATCTTTGATTTTCATGTAGTCGAAGGCATTAATGAACACGCAATTATGCAACTTTTAAATGACTGGTTAAAAAATATTTGTTGCCAATTTTTATGTAAAAAAATAATTTTTACATCGCTTACAAAAAATAAACTTGAACATAAATTATTTTTATCGGAAAAATTTATTTTAGAAAAATTTACATTCATCAAAGAACTTTAAATTGGGCCTAAAGAATGCCAAAAAAATCTCGTTCAAAAATAAATTATTACTTTCATAAATATTTTTTAATACCCATTAAAATATTTCACAAATCATTGCTCGACACCATTCGCCACGATGGAATCGAACATTCTGGATATTTGGCTTTTTTAAGTATTTTATCTTTTTTTCCATCGCTAATTTTCTTAATTGCGGTGATCGGAATTTTTGGAGAATCAAAAATTGGTACCGATTTTTTGCATGAATTAATTTCAAGCTTACCCAATGAAATGTCGCGCGGTCTTACTCCACGAATTAACGAAATAATTTCTGGACCGAGCGACGGATATTTAACAATCGCCATCATCGGCGTAATTTGGACGGCATCATCTTCGGTCGAAGGCTGTCGTACAATTCTCAATCGCGCCTACCGCGTTGCCTTTCCACCGCCATATATTTTACGCAGATTAGTAAGTATTTTTGAATTTTTTATAATAATTTTCGTGATACTTAGCGGTATTTTAATATTCGTAGTCGTTCCGGTTATTCTTAAATATTTTGAAAAACAATTTTCGGTAAAACTCGCTATTGATTATGACTTTTTTTACCTACGGCAAGTTGCGCTCTTCATGATTTTAACCATTTCAACTTCAGTGCTTTATTACGCACTTCCCAATGTTAAACAAAAAATTTCGCAAACTCTTCCAGGATCAATTTTAGCGGTGATTTTAT
This sequence comes from uncultured Alphaproteobacteria bacterium, assembly GCA_903858915.1. GTDB lineage: Bacteria > Pseudomonadota > Alphaproteobacteria > Rickettsiales > UBA1997 > CAILUF01. Next base: position 4,945 of record CAIOKL010000073.1, read on the forward strand.
GGATAACTTTAGTAAATTTTTTCTCACTTTATTTAGAAAATTTTGATCAAATGAATTTTGTTTACGGCTCTATCGCTGGAATTATTGCCTCTCTAATGTTTTTTTATTTGATAAGTTTAGTTTTTATTTTTGGCGCTGAATTCAATTATAATTTTCATCGTGTTTATCAAATTTTCTTGAAACCTAAAAAAATTATTTCGTGAAGCTTCCAAAGTGGCCAGATCCACATTATTTTCATCACATAAATCTTGGCTTAGAACGCATTTTAGAGTTACTAAAAAGGCTTGATAATCCACATTTAAAAATGCCCCCGATCATTCATATTGCTGGCACAAACGGCAAGGGTTCAACCTTAGCGTTTTTAAAAAATATTTTTCAAGAAGCCGATTACAAAGTTCATCGCTACACCTCGCCTCACTTAGTTGAATTTAACGAAAGAATTGAAATTTGTGGTAAAAAAATTGACGATGTTTTTTTAAATGAAGTTTTAGAAAAATGTCGCGAAGCTTGTGAAATAAGCCCGAAAATTGATATTACATTTTTTGAAGCAACGACCGCGTGCGCTTTTTTAGCATTCAGCCAAGTCAAAGCCGACATTTTGTTGCTAGAAACTGGCATGGGCGGAGAATTTGACGCCACAAATGTCGTACCTAAAGTTTTATGCTCAATAATTACTCCAATCGCATTTGATCATCAAGAATTTTTGGGGTCAACGCTTGAAAAAATTGCCGAAGCAAAAGCTGGAATTATCAAGAAAAATTGCCCTATAATTTGTGCGAATCAAAACCCGCAAGTCCTTGACTTAATTATCTCAAAAGCCTCAAATCTCAACGCAGAATTTGTTAATTCTAAAGTTTTTTTTGAGTCATTAAATTTTGATTTTAAGACGATAAAAATTCCACTAAATGGTTCGCATCAAATTGAAAATGCGCAATTGGCGGTTAGTTGCGCAAAGCATCAAAATCTTTTTAAAATTAGCGATGAAAATATTAAAAATGGCATTGAAAAAACTCGCTGGAAAGCTCGTTTAGAAAAAATTGAAGATGGAATTTTTGCCGAAAAACTTCCGCAAAATTTTCAACTTTATCTTGATGGAAGCCATAATCCACAAGGCGCCACAACCATTGCCGAATTTTTAGAAAATTTTCCTCATCATTCAAAAATCATAATTTTTCAAATGCTTAAAGATAAAAATTGTGAAGAATTTTTAAAAATTATTGGAGATAAAATTGATAAATTATTAATTTGTAAAATTGCCTCCGATTCAAGATTCAGAAGCCCTCACAACATTTTAGAAATCGCTGAAAATCTTCAAATTAATTCTTCAATAATTGAAAATTTTCCCGATGGTTTTGAAAAAATTAAAGAAGAATTTTCTTCGCAAGAAGGCATTATTTTAATATGTGGATCACTCTATTTCGCCTCGGAATTTTTGATTGAAAATCAAGGCTCTAACTAACCCTTGAGGGTTCTTCGCGTTAAAAAAATAGCCTAAACGGCTATTTTTAGCGAAGAGCGGGATAATGAGCGAAGCGAAGCAATCCCTGGGGCGAGTCGTCTTCGAAATCAAAATGAAATTTTCAATTGAGAAAAGCGACGAAGCCTTGCGTTAAAAAAATAGGTTATTCGCGTTTAAAAAATAGCCTAAACGGCTATTTTTAGCGAATAACGGGATCAGGAACGA
>CAIOKL010000074.1 GCA_903858915.1 uncultured Alphaproteobacteria bacterium
AGTTAAAACTTTTAGCCGTGGGGCGTCAAAAACTTAGAGCATCAAAGAGTTTAAGATTATTATAAAAATTAAAACAAAAAAAATTTCAAAAAGACGCTTTCTTGATTTATTATTAAAACCAAAAATTTAGTAATTTTTTAAAAAATATGAATTTTTTTTGTTGCAAACCGCATCTTGATAAATTAAATTCCAGCAATATTAATTTATATAACACCGATTAATTCTTTTATTATGCTAACTTCAAACGAATTAATCGCCAAAATAAAATTATATAATCCGCAAGTTAATGCCTCGTTAATTCAAAAAGCTTATATTATTTCGAAAGAGGCGCATGGCTCGCAAAAACGCCATTCCGGTGACTCATATTTTTCTCATCCAATTGCCGTCGCCGAAATAATTGCCGATCTAAAACTTGATGAACAATCGATAATAACCGCCTTGCTTCATGATGTGGTTGAAGATACCGATTTAACTTTAGATGATATTAACGAAGCCTTTGGAGACGAGGTTTCGAGGCTTGTTGATGGCGTAACTAAACTTAGTAAAATTGATATAATTAATATCAATGAAAATGAAAAATTGGCGGAAAATTTTCGAAAATTGGCGATGGCAATGTCGCAAGATATTCGCGTGCTGTTGGTTAAATTGGCGGATCGCTTACACAATATGCGAACCTTGCATTTCGTACCTTCCAAGGAAAAAAGAATTAAAAAAGCCACCGAAAGTTTGGAGATTTATGCGCCTTTGGCGGGACGCATCGGTTTGAGTAAAATTAAAGATGAAATTCAAGAGTTGGCTTTTGAAATCATTGATCCGCCAGCCCGTTTGCAAATTACTGAAAAACTCACCGAAATTCGTGAAAAAAATAAAGATTTGGTCGAAAAAATTTTGCAACAACTCACTGAAATTTTTAAAAATGAAAATTTCGAAGTCAATATTGAGGGGCGCGAGAAAAAACCTTATTCGATTTGGTTGAAAATGAAGCGCCAAAATATTGGTTTTCACAATCTTCACGACATTATGGCGTTTCGTATTGTTGTTAAAAATGTTGGCGAATGTTATCGCGCACTCGGAATTGTTAATTCTAATTTTAACATGATTCCAAGCACCTTCAAAGACTATATTAGCACTCCCAAAGAAAATGGGTATCAATCGCTCCACTTGGCGATACTCGGACCTTTTAATAAAAAAATTGAAATACAAATTCGTGATGTTTCGATGCATGAAGTTTCTGAACTTGGAGTCGCGGCGCATTGGAATTACAAAGAAAAAATCACCAAAAAAACTAAAAATAAAATTGCTATTGTTGGCAAGGAAAACGACCAATATCGCTGGATTAGAGAGCTTATAAATCTTTTTGAAAATTCGGAAAGTGCCAGTGAAGTTTTGAAAAATAACAAATTATCGATGCATCATGATGAAGTTTTTTGCTTCACGCCAAATGGTGATATTTTTAATTTACAACTCGGTGCGACAATTATTGATTTTGCTTATGCGGTGCATTCCGAAGTTGGAAATCGTTGCATTTCTGCGAAAGTTAATGGCGCCATCGCTCCGCTCAGACAAAGGCTCGAGAATGGTGATCAAGTTGAAATTTTAACTACTAAAAATGCCAAACCTTCGCCAAATTGGTTACAATTTGCAACGACCTCGAAGGCTCGAACCGCGATTCGTAATTTCATTCGCAACGAAAAATATAACGAATATAGCATACTCGGCAAAGCCATTTTACAAAAATTTTTCTTAAGTAAAAATGTTGAATTTAGCGATGCGCTGTTAGAAAAATCTTTAAATAAATTTGCTAAAAAAAATATTGCAGATTTATGCTTTAAAGTGGCTGACGGCACGATTTCGCGTCACGATATTTTTAAAGTTATTTATCCCGATTACGAAGTCGAAACTAAGCCATTAAAAAATTCTAAAAATCAAAATAAATCCAATAAAAAACATCATTCATTGCCGATTGATGGTTTGGTTGATGGCATGGCGATTCGCTATGCGGGCTGTTGTAGCCCAATTCCGGGAGATTCGATTGTCGGTATCATCAACACCGGAACGGGTGTAACGATTCACAATCAAATGTGTTCAAATTTAAAAAATTTGGCACTTAATCCGCAAAGAGTTTTAGATGTTTGTTGGAAAAATGATGATAAAATTGGCGACGAAACTTATTCAAGTCAAATCCGCGTGGTCGTTGAAAATAAAAGTGGCGCGTTGGCCGACATCACCAATATTATCGCTAAAAAGAAAATGAATATTGGTCATATTAAAACCACCAATCGTTGCGCCGATACTTTTGAAGTTGTTGTCAATATTGATGTGAAAAGCGTGGAGCATCTTGAAGAAATGCTTTCGGCGCTTAGAATGTCGAAAAAAACTATTGAAGTTGAAAGAATTGCCGGAGTTTTTAGATGAATTTTTCACCAAAATTAATTTCCAAAATTAGCGAAATAAATCAAAAATTAGCACAAGAAAATTTAAAAATTACTTGCGCGGAATCCTGTACGGGAGGCTTGCTATCAGGGCTTTTTACCGAAATTGATGGTTCATCAAAAATTTTTGATCGTGGTTTTGTGGTTTATTCAAATCAAAGTAAAATTGATTTACTTAATGTCGATAAAAAAATGCTCGAAGAATTTGGTGCGGTGAGCGAAGAAGTGGCTTTGGCAATGGCGCGCGGGGCTTTAAAAAATTCTTATGGCGATATTTCTATCGCTATCACTGGCATTGCGGGACCAACGGGCGCAACTCTCGATAAAGAAGTCGGTACAATTTTTATTGCTTTAGCGACGAATAATTTTACTCAAGTTAAAAAATTTATTTTTGGAAAATATCGCGTTGAAAATCGCAACTTAACGCTTGAAAATGCTTTGATTATGCTTGAAAATTTTCTTAAAAATAATAGTAAAATTAAATAAAATTTATGATAGTTTTAGGAATTGAAACCTCTTGCGATGAAAGCGCTGTCGCGATCGTTGACGATAAAAAAAATATTTTAGCTAATATAATTTTATCACAAATTGAGCAACATAAAATTTATGGCGGAGTTATCCCCGAGCTTGCGGCGCGTTCGCATCTCGAGGTAATTGATAAATTAATTTTACAAGCATTAAAAGAAGCAAATTTAAAATTCAGCGATATTGACGGCTTTGCCTCAACTTGCGGTCCGGGTTTAATCGGCGGATTAATCGTTGGCATGACTTGTGCCAAGGCTTTATCGGCAATTTATAATAAGCCGTTTTTGGCGGTAAATCATCTCGAAGGACATGCATTAACGGCGCGATTGGTTTCGGAAATTGAGTTTCCATATTTGCTTTTATTAGTTTCGGGCGGACACTGTCAAATCCTACTTACTAAAGGCTTGAGAGCTTATGAAAAAATTGGCGAAACTATTGATGATGCGCTTGGTGAAGCTTTTGATAAAGTGGCGCAAATGCTCGGTTTACCTTATCCGGGAGGACCAGAAGTTGAAAAACTTGCGCAATTTGGCGATCAAAAAAAATATAAATTTCCGCGTCCCTTAATCGACACAAAAAGTCATCAACATTTATTTAATTTTTCATTTTCAGGCTTGAAAACCGCGGTGCGTAGAGAGGTTGAGGAAATTACGAAAATGGAATTTCATCATGAAAATTCGCCACCAAAAATGTCGATGCAAATCAAAGCCGATATTTGCGCTTCATTTCAAAATATCGTCGCTGAAATTTTAATAAATCGCTTGCAAAATGCTTTAAATCTTCATGAATATTTTCAAAATTTTCAAAATAAAAAAATTGAAAATTTAGTTATCGCGGGTGGCGTTTCGGCAAATAAATTTTTAATTTCAAGATTAGAAATTTTTGCTAAAAAAAATAATTTAAAAATCGTCGCGCCACCTTTAAAATTATGCACCGATAACGCTTCGATGATTGCATGGGTTGGCATTGAAAAATTGCAAAATAATTTAACCGATGATTTAAATTTTGTACCAAAAGCGCGCTGG
>CAIOKL010000075.1 GCA_903858915.1 uncultured Alphaproteobacteria bacterium
AAATTTAATCGTAAAAAATATTAATAATATCGGGACGCAAGTTGAAATTATAATTCCATTTAAATATTATGAAGAATTGTAAATCAATATTAATAGTTGAAGATGATGAAGATTTATCAATGACCATGAAGCGCTCTTTTGAGCGATATAATTATGGAGTTGCTTGCGCCAAAAGTTTAAAAGAAGTCGAAGAGATTGTTAAAAAATCTAATTTTACCAATGCCGTTATCGATTTGAAAATCAATGGCGAATCGGGGCTTGAAGTCATAAAATTTTTAAATAATTTTGATAAAAAAATAAAAATCGTCATGCTCACGGGCTATGCCAGCATTACTACCACAATAATGGCGATCAAATCTGGAGCTTGTTATTATTTAGCAAAACCCGCCAATGTTGAAATGATAATTGACGCTTTCGACAAAGAAAATTTTGATTCAAAAAATGCCGAAATAAAAATTTCTAACAAAGTAACTTCGCTGAAAAATCTGGAATGGGAACATATTCACAAGGTTTTGGTTGATAATAAATTTAACATTTCCAAAACGGCGAAGATTTTAAACATGCACCGCCGAACCTTGAGTCGTAAGCTTCAAAAAAGAGGGATTTCTTTTTAACATTGAGACATTTTGTCATATTTAAAAAATTTTAAAACGAATATAAATTTATAAAAAATTTTCTTTGTTTAAAAAATTAAAAAAAATTATGTTAAAATTTCGCAATAAAAATCTAAAACTTTCATCATCAAAAATTTTTTTTTCCTGCCATATTTTATTTTTTATAATTTCGTTTCCGACTTACGCTAACAATGATATTCCAGTTTTATCGAAAACAATTATAATCGCCAAAAAAACAGCGCTTAGCGCCGATAATTTAGAAAATGCCCAAGAAAAAATTAAAAAAATTGCGGGTTCGGCGAGCTTAGTTGAAGCTAAAGATTTACAAAATAAATTTTCCGTAAGCGTTAAAGATATGTTTGATTATGTGCCGGGAGTTATTGCGCAGGAACGCTCGGGGCAAGAGTCCCGTTTGTCGATTCGTGGCTCGGGTTTGTCGCGAACTTATCATTTGCGCGGATTAAATCTTTATCAAGATGGCGTGCCGATTAATTTGGCGGATGGCGCTTCTGATTTTCAAGATATTGACCCGCTGGCTCTCGATCATATCGAAGTTTATAAGGGTGCGAATGGGCTTCACCTCGGCTCGGCGACTCTTGGTGGCGCCGTCAATTATGTCTCGCCAACGGGCTACAACTCAAGCCCCTTAAGCGCGAGAATCGAAGGCGGTAGTTTTGGCGCGGTTCGCGGAAATTTATCTTCGGGAAAAGTTATCGACAAATTTGATTATTTTACTTCTTTAACCGAGTTTAAATCCAACGGTTATCGCAAACAAAACGCTCAATTCGATAGTAAATTTTTTAGCAATTTTGGATATCGTTTTAATGAAAATGTTGAAAATAGAACTTATTTAACCATCGTTAATTCTAATCTTGAACTTCCGGGAGCGTTGACTCGCGGGCAAATGAATAGCAATTCCAAACAAGCCAATGCCGGAAATTTAGCGCTTAAGCAAGAACGCAATTTCAATTTACTTCGCCTCGCTAACAAAACTTCGTGGCTTTATGATAATTTTAGCGCCAATGCCGGAATTTACAGTAATTTAAAAGATCTCGATCATCCAATTTACGAAGTAATTGATCAAAAAACTCAAAATTATGGCGCCTTCGCCGACAGCACAATTAAAAATAATATTTTTAATCTTGAAAACGAATTTTTAGTTGGTGGAAATTTAAGTTTTGGAGAAACTATTGCCAAGCAATTTAAAAATATTAACGGAAGCCGTGGAGCCTTGACAGTAAAAGGCGAAGAGCGCTCGGAAAATGCAGTTTTTTATGCTCAAAACACACTTCATTCAACTAAAAAATTATCAATAATTCTTGGTTCGCAATTTATTTACAGCACCCGAAATTATCGTGATAATTTTTTAAGCAATGGCGACCAAAGTGGCACTAGAAAATATTTCGGAACTAGTCCAAAAATTGGCGCAATTTATGATTATGATAAAAATTTACAATTTTATAGCAATTTAAGTGGCGCCTACGAACCACCTACATTTACCGAGGTTCGACAAACCGAAGGAGGCGGTTTGGCGGATATTTCTGCGCAAAAATCTTACTCGTTGGAAGTTGGAACCAGAAGGACCAAAGCCGATTTTAATTGGGATTTATCTTTATATCGTTCGCATTTAAAAGATGAGTTAATTTTATATTCAATCGCCCCGAATAAAACTCAGGCGCTAAATGCCAACAAAACAATGCATCAAGGGGTTGAGCTGGGTTTTGATAGCAAAATTTTATCGAATATTTTTTCACAAAAATCAACAAATTCGGGCGACAAAATTGTGTTGCGAGCGACTTATGCGTTGAATGATTTTCGCTTCGTTAATGACAAAACTTACGGCAATAAATTAATTCCCGGAGCGCCAAAACATTATGTCCGCGCCGAATTGCGTTATGAAAATCCACTTGGTTTTTATTTCAATCCAAATGTTGAAATTATCCCGCAAGGATTTTTTATCGACGCTAAAAATAGCGTAAAAAGTGCAAATTATTGGACTTTCGGACTCAACACCGGCTTTGATTTTAGCAAAAAATTGAGTATTTATTTGGATGGCAAAAATTTGTTGAATAAAAAATATTCACCAACTACGAATGTTTTATCGAACTCGACAATGAGCGATCCGGCGGTTTATTATCCCGCCAACGGTCGCTCATTTTTCGCAGGATTGAAATATAAATTTTAAAAACTTTCAATTAGCTATCGATTAAAAAATTTTAATTAATATTCTTCAATAGAGACTTAGTGAGATGAGCTTGGTGAGAAAGGTTTTGTAGAAAATTTGATCTAAAAAAATTTTACGCTAGGTCCACCTTACAGGACTGTATACTCTTCCGCCATAAGTATTATTCGCAGAATTTGCTTTAACAACTCTAGAAGGATCATTATTATTGCCCGTAGCACTCTGGGAAAACTGTTTTCTACCTTCTGAAAACTTCGTGTAAACTTCTTGGAATAGTTGTGATAACATTTTTAGGGTTGGCGGATCTTCCGTGGAAATTTTATTTTCAATGCCCAAAAAACTTTGCCATGTAAAACTCTTATCCTCATCATGTGGCAAGGTAGTTTTCGTTTGAGGCGCATTAAAACTTGGCGCAAACTGAAAAGCTGATTTTGGTGACTCAGGAATAAAAGTTGGAGCCTCTTGCCAAGAGAGCTGATCTTTTGACATTACCGGAGTTTCCGCTCTTCGAAACTCATATTCCTGAAGGTTTATTCTGGACTCCTCCGTTAAGCTGATTTGATAGGGAGACTTATTAAGGTTTCTTCTAGAATTCTCCGTTAGTGTTATTTGGTAGGGATCATTAACTCTATAATTTTGCTGAGTTTGTGCATGATTAGTAAATCCATTTTGTGATGGAAAATTATTTATCAAATAAGTTGAAGAATGGTAATTTTGCATCGACGAATAATCCTGTCCAAGGCTTGGAAAATAAGATCCTGAATCTTGAAAAATTTGCCCTTGATAATTTGGCGAAGCACTTTGGAAATAAGGGCGTGGATTTTGAAAACTAGATTGTTGATAAATTGGTGCGACGCTTTGGAAATAAGGATTCTGCCCTTGATAATTTGGCGAAGCACTTTGGAAATAAGGATTTGAAACTTGAAAAATTTGCTCTTGATAAATTGGCGCATAACTTGGATAAGTAGGCGTATAACTTGGGAAATAAAGAATCGGAGCTGGTTGGTGAGAAGCTTGATATCCAGAATTTTGCGAATAATTATCTAAAAAATATGAATTACCAAAACCACTTTGTTGCGAATAATGTGAATTAGAAAAATATGAAGGTGAATTATATATTTGTTGCTGAGGGTGCGCTATTGGCGGTTGCAATGCATTGTGTGATAATATGTAAATTGGCGATTGGTACATTTTTCAATTTAAATTATTAATTTTTATTATCTAAAATTACCAATTTTTTATAAAATTCAATTATTTTAAAAAATTTTTTACAAGAAC
>CAIOKL010000076.1 GCA_903858915.1 uncultured Alphaproteobacteria bacterium
CTTTTAAAAAAAATAAAGCTTGATAAGTGGCTATTATTTTTAAAGAATTCTTGGCAATTTTTGGTAATTTTTCATAGGATTTGTTGATGTCTCTTATTAATTTTTCCATCGATGAATCTTTATAACCAGTTTTTTGAGCGACTGATTCGCTTAAATTTTTAACAAAATTTGTTTTTAAAATTTGTGAAAAAGATATTTTGGCTCCGGTTATCAATAGGCTATCGAAGCCGTGTATAACTGGTCCTAAGAGCGTTGACAAAAAATTTATTTTTGATTCTCTCGAATTTTTCAATTCGCCATTTTCTCCTCTTTTGCAAGCCAAAACAAAATCGACCGAGGAAATTATAAAAGCCATGCAAATAAAATTGTAAAATGAATCGAATAATATTTTTTTTGAAGGATCGATTTTTGCGGTAGGCATACAAAAATCGGTGTCAATTTTTGAAAGATTTATTTTTTTAAAATCTTGGCTATAATTTCTACCAATTTCAGTGTTATTTTGAAAGCGATATGAGCAATATTGTGCAAATTTTTTAACTACTAAATCAATTGGGGCAATCTTCGCGGACTTATCACAAAAATCATCTAATGAATAATATCCAGCAAAAAAAGTTTTGGTTTTATCGATTTTAGATGAGCTTAAAGATCCAAAAAAATAATCACTATTTTCTCTTGGAAAATATTTAAATTTGTTATCGACATCATCAAAATTTGGATGACCTAAATTGTATAATAAATGATGTCCATATTCATGAATAATAGTATTATATTGGCTAAATTCCGATGGTAAAAAATTTTCTTTGGAGGCTTTTATCATTTCGATTGAGCCGTCGATGTAGTAGAGTCCAGAATCATCTTTCATTGAAGTGGTCCAAAAAATTTTACCCAAAGATTTTTTTAATAAATCACATGAAGAAATGTTGTAATTTGTGACGGCAATTGCCGATGAACAATATTGATTCAATAATTTCGAACCGTCTCTTAATTCTATTCCGAAAGCATGGGCAACTAAGGACGAAATTCTAAATCTTTCGCTCGGCGGAATTGAAAAATAATCCTGATCTTTAAAAAAATTTCCATCTTCTTTTGTGGGAAAAAAACTGGCGGGAGCTTTTTCTTTTATGGTCTCAAATTCCTCGGCACTTGCTTGGCTTAAAACTGGATTCAGACCAAGATTTACGAATGCCAAATAGCGAATTTTGCCGGCAAAATATCTATCAAAACTTTTGGCAAAAGGTATAAATTCATTTTGGGCGATTTCTGCTTTGAAGGCTCTCGGCATTCCGCTTAAAATATTGTCGGCATAAATTGGATTTGATGGATCGGGGAAGGTTATGGCTGTAGTGGTTTTGCCAGATTTTCTATCAAAATTTAATAGATGCAATCGATCTAAAAAAATTTCATATTGTTTGTTAGGAATAAAATTATCGGCAATAATATTGTGGATTGTTTCTTCTTTTATTCCGAGCAATTTTGCGATATTGATATTGCTATCAGCGGAAGTTAAATCTTGCAAAACTTTATTGCATTTTTCCTCAAATTCTTTGGGACTTAAATCGAAAGATTTTTCATCAAATATTTTGCTTATTTCGGCA
>CAIOKL010000077.1 GCA_903858915.1 uncultured Alphaproteobacteria bacterium
ATTTTTTTAATTTTATTGAGAATTTTTTCATCAACAAAATTTTGAAAATCACCTTCTTTGATTTTAAAATCTTTGTGAAAAATTTTTTGCGATAAGCGTTTGCCGACTTGATTTTCTTCAAAAAAATTGTGCCAAAAATCTTCAAATTTTTTAATGAAATTGTTGTTTTCCAAAAAATTTTGATTGAAAAATTTGGTGGCGAAGAAATTCCGTTTGCGGGCGCAAGCGATAACGACTCCCGTCGTAAAATTTCCAAGATTTTCTCTTAATTTTTTATTGTCCATGGATTAAAATTTCAAAGAAAATAAACTTAGAAAACTATTTTTTATTAAAGAATAAAAGGTGTCGCCTTTTGAAATTAGCGGAATGGCAAAATCGATGAAGCACAAGCCGATAATTACTAAGCCCAAAATCATCCAAGTAGCGTAATGATAAACCAAGCCAGTTTGGATTTTTGAAATTCCGCGCGAAGCGAGGCGACAAACCGAAACGGCGCCATTTGGAATGCCATCAACGATTCTCATATCAACGATTTTCCACAAAAAATTACCAAGTTTTTTGGTTGGATTTATGAGGGTATTTTCATAAAATTCATCGAAATACCATTTATTGTAAGAGAGGTTGTAAAGCCTTGGGAAGCGCTTTGCGAGAAGATTTGGCAAATGCGGTTTTTTAATATAAAACACAAATGCCAAGGCGATGGCAATTACTCCGACAAGCATCGGCGCAATTTTTACTAAAAATGGCACATGATGAATTTCGTCATAAATAAAGAATTTACTTAGAGAAATTGAAATTGCCGAAGTGAAGAAGCCGTTGGTTGAAACCATTCCCAAAACTTCGGAACCTAAATAGCCCACGACAATTGAACCGATGCTTAAAAGAATTAAAGGAATGAGCATGGTTTTTGGCGATTCGTGAGCGTGATCGAAGGTGTGATGGTCAGCGCGAGTCTTGCCGTGGAAGGTAAGAAATAAAAGGCGCCAAGAATAAAATGCCGTTAAAAATGCCGAGGTAATTCCCATGAAAAATGCGAATTTACCGATTGGAGTGTGCGCTGAGTAGGCTGATTCTAAAATTACATCTTTAGAATAAAAGCCGGCGAAAGGCGGGAAGCCTGCGAGGGCAAGGGAGCCAATCCACATTGAGGCGTAAGTGATTGGAATTTTTTTCCATAATCCGCCCATTTTTTGAATATTTTGTTCGTGATGCATGGCGTGAATAACGCTTCCTGCTCCTAGAAAGAGTAAGGCTTTGAAAAAAGCGTGAGTTGCCAAATGAAAAATCGCGCCCGAATAAGCCGACATTCCGCACGCAAAAAACATATAACCAAGTTGTGAGCAAGTAGAGTAGGCGATAATTTTTTTAATGTCATTTTGTGTTAAAGCGATGGTCGCTGCAAACAATGCTGTTGTGGCTCCAACGATGGCAACTAAATCAAGTGCGATTGGCGATAATTCAAAAAGTGGCGAACATCTCGCGACCAAAAACACTCCCGCTGTAACCATGGTGGCGGCGTGAATCAATGCGGAAACCGGTGTTGGACCTTCCATGGCGTCAGCCAACCAAACATGCAAGCCGATTTGTGCCGATTTACCCATGGCGCCGATGAATAATAAAATGCAAATTGTATCGACGGTTAAAAATTGCATTCCGAAAAGCATGAAGCGGTCAGAAGCGTGAGTGCAAAGCTGATAAAAAACTTTAGAATATTCGACTGAATCAAAGGTTAAATAAATCAAAGCGATGGCGAGAATTAAGCCCAAATCGCCGACGCGGTTGGCGATAAAAGCTTTCATCGAGGCGCGATTTGCCGAATTTTTTTTGAACCAAAAGCCGATGAGCAAATATGAGGCAACGCCAACGCCTTCCCAGCCGAAAAATAACTGCACGAAATTATCGGCTGAAACTAGTGCAAGCATGAAAAAAGTGAAGAGTGATAAATATGACATGAAGCGAGCAATGGAGCGGTCGTCATGCATGTAGCCGATTGAATAAAGATGGACTAAAAATGAAATGTAAGTGACGACAACGAACATTACCGCGCTTAGAGCGTCAACATGAATTGACCAATTGGCGATAAAGCTTCCTGATTTTATAAAGCTAAATAAAACATCGCTTTGGATTTGTTTAGTTTTATAAAATTCCACGAAAACCATTGTGGCGCAAAGGGCCGAAGCGAATAATAAAGCGGTGGTGAAATATTGAGCGAATTTATCGGAAAAGCTCTGACTATTTTTGCTTGGAATAATTCGTGATAAAATTCCTGAAAATAAAAAGCCGATTAGAGGCAGGAAAATCGTGAGCTTAGCTAACATGAAAATTGACAAAAAGTTAAAAAAATTTTTGGTAAAAAAGAATTTATTTTTATCATTTTATAACCGAATTTTTTTTTGGCAAATCTTTAAATGCATTTAATTTATGGATAAGAAAATTAAAAGTAACTTGGTACCTTTTTTTTGCTACGCATTAAATTTGCTAAAGCAAATTTAGGGAAAATTTGAATCGCTCCACGGCGAATAAATCGCCGTATCCGCGATGAGTTTTTGGGTTTTTTATTTTTTGTTTGTGGATAAAAACGCTTCATCTTTTTTTTCAAAAAAGATTCGCGACGGGGATTGCTTCGCTTCGCTCATTATCCCGTTCTTCGCTAAAAATAGCCATTTAGGCTATTTTTTAGACGCGAAGAACTTACTAAAAATAGCCGTTTAGGCTATTTTTTTAACGCAAATAACCCTCAAGGGGGGAGCTAGAGCATGAAGCTTTTTAAGAGTTTATAGAAATTTGTATTTACCTTGTGCTGACCG
>CAIOKL010000078.1 GCA_903858915.1 uncultured Alphaproteobacteria bacterium
AATTTTAGCATTAATAAATACAAAAATTTAAGAAATATTAAAATCGAAAATTACCTAGAAACCGCCAAATCAAATTTCAATGGAAAAAGCTATTCTTTTGAAAGTGGCATCGGTTATAAAAATAAAATATTAGAAAATTTTTCAATCACGCCAGATTTTTCAATTAAATATTTTAAATTCTCGCAAGATTCTTACAAAGAAAGTGGATTGGGTAGCGCAGTTCTAAGCGTTAAAGGTGCCGATTATAATGAATTTATTACCAAATTAGGCATAGATTTTTCAGGAAATTTTTCGTATTCCGCAGTTAAATATCAGCCAAATTTTACAATTTCATGGGATAGAAAATTAAAAAATAATCGACAAATAATGCAATCGAATTTTAGCAATGGACTTGAAAATTCTAAAAGCAGTTTGGTCGTTTTACAAAGAGATAAATTAAATCTCGGTTTCGGATTAATTTTATCGGAAAATAATCATCAAAAATTAAATCTTCGTTATAATTTGCAACTCGCCAAACACTTCATAAATAACGGCGGTTTCGCTGAATATTCTTGGGAATTTTAATTTTTAATTCAACACAATATTAACCAATTTATCCGGTACGATAATAATTTTTTTCAACTCTTTTCCTTCAATAAATTTCTTAACATTATCATTTTCAAAAGCTAATTTTTGCATTTCATCTTGCGTTAAACCCTTAGACATTTCAATAACAGCGCGAAGCTTTCCCGCAACTTGAATTGCCACCGAAACATTATCATCTTGCAATAATTTTGATGAAAATTTCGGAAAATTTACTGACGAAACCAAGCCTTCGCAACCAAGATTATTCCATAATTCTTCGGCCAAATGAGGCATAATCGGCGCAATTAAAATTGCCAAATTACGCAAAGAAAAATGCATAATTTGTCCATCAATTTCATTTTTAATTTCGAATTTTTCTAAGGCATTTGAAAATTCACGAACCTTTGCAATTGCTCGATTGAAGCCCATTTTATCAAGCTCATCCTGCACATAAAAAATAGTGCGATGCGTGAGTTTTATAATATCGATCTGATATTTTTCGCAGACCGCCAAATCAGCTTCGCCATAATTTTTAAAATTATTTTTCGAAATATTTTTATGTTGCGCAGTGAAATTTGCCACCAATTTCCACAAACGATTTACATAGCGCCAAGCTCCGTCAATTCCGCTTTCGGACCAATCCAAATCACGCGAAGCCGGCGTGTCGGAAAGCATGAATAAACGCGCGGTATCGGCACCATAACTTTCAACAATATTAATCGGCTCGACGACATTTTTTTTCGATTTACTCATTTTTTCACTTCTTCCGCGCACTACTTCTTCGCGAGTTTTTTCGTGAATAAATTTATCTTTTTCGATTTCAATAACTTCACTTGGATAAACCCACTGCCCCGCTTTATCTTTATAAGTATAATGACAGACCATGCCTTGAGTAAGAAGGTTTTTGAATGGTTCATCAAACGATAAATATCCGCATTTTTTCAACGCTTTTACGAAAAATCTTGAATAAAGCAAATGCAAAACCGCATGCTCAACACCGCCAATATATTGATCGACAGACATAATTTTATTCACTAAATCTTTGTCAAAAGCGCGATCTTTTGGTTGCGAAATATAACGCAAAAAATACCACGAACTTTCGAAAAAAGTATCGAAGGTATCGGTTTCGCGAATTGCCTTTAAAACCTTGCCGTCGGCGTCTTTGTAGGTGGTGTGTTTCCAAGTTGGATGAATTTCAAGAGGATTGCCCGCTCCCGTAAATTCAACATCTTTTGGCAATTCAACGGGGAGTTGATCTTGTGGTACTTTAACGACTCGACCATCTTCTAAATATAAAATTGGAATTGGACAACCCCAATAGCGTTGGCGCGAGACGCCCCAGTCGCGCAGACGATAATTAATTTTTTTCTTAGCGACATTTTGACTCGCTAAAATTTCAAAAACTTTTTCTTTTGCCGACTTGGAATCAAGTCCATCAAGCATTGCGGAATTAATCATAATTCCGTCTTCCAAATAAGGCAAATCAACGCTTTCTTGATTTTTTGGAGCAACAACTTGCGTAATTTTTAAATTATATTTTTTGGCAAATTCAAAATCACGAATATCGTGCGCTGGGCAGGCAAATATTGCCCCCTCGCCATATTCCATCAATACAAAATTAGCAACAAAAACATCGAGTTTTATATTTTTATCGAGAGGATGAAAAACTTGTAAACCCGTTCTAACGCCCTTTTTCTCTTGCTTCTCAAGGGTTTGCTCATCGACGGAATTTTTACTACATTCATCAATAAAATTCTTAATTTCGACATTATTTTGCGCCATTTCAAGGGCGATTGGATGATGCGGTGAAATTGCCAAGAAAGATGCTCCAAACAAGGTGTCAGCGCGGGTTGTATAAATTTTTATAAATTGATTTTGAGATTTTTTTTCGGTTATTTCAAAATCGATTAACAAGCCTTCGCTTTTACCAATCCATTTTTCTTGCATCGCCAAAACTCTCTCATCCCAACCGTTGAGATTCTTCAATTCCTGCAATAATTCTTCGGAAAATTCTGAAACTTTTAAGAACCATTGTTTAAGTTTTTTCTTTTCGATTAAAGCGCCACTTCGCCACCCTCTCCCATCAATCACTTGTTCGTTCGCCAACACCGTTTTATCAATTGGATCCCAATTCACAAAAGACTCTTTTTGATAAGCCAATCCGGCATCAAGAAAATCACCAAAAATCTTTTGCTCATGTTGATAATATTCGGGTAAACAAGTGATTACTTCGCGCTCCCAATCAAGCGACAAGCCAATAGATTTAAGCTCTTGACGCATATTTTCGATATTCGATAAAGTCCATTTTTCGGGATGAACTTTATGTTGTAAAGCAGCATTTTCGGCGGGCAATCCGAAGGCATCAAAACCCATCGGATGAAGCACATTAAATCCTTGGATTTTTTTGTAACGCGCCACAACATCGCCAATCGTATAATTGCGCAAATGTCCCATGTGAATTTTTCCAGAAGGATAAGGAAACATCTCGAGAACATAGTATTTCTGCGCCTCGGCAAGTGGATTAAATTTGAAAATATTTTGATTTTTCCAAATTTCTTGCCATTTTTTTTCAGTTAATTTGTGATTATAATTTGCGATTTCTTGTTGCATATTTTTGTAATTTTTTTTAAAAAAATAAAATATTTTTATTTTAAATTATTTTAAGATTTGTTGTGATATTTTTTGAAATATTGTTAAAACTTCATTGTTTATTTTATTTTTAAAAAAACTTACAATAAAAGGAATTTTATTTTCACAAGCATTTGATATTTCTGGCTCGATAGCAATTTCTCCTAAAAAATTTATATTCATTTCTTGCGCAATTTTCTTGGCGCCATCTTGTCCAAAAATATATTTTTTTTCATCATTAATTTTTAAATAAGACATATTTTGAATTAACCCCAAAATCGGAATATTTAATTTTCTAAAACAGTCGATGGACTTAACAATATCAATAACCGCGACGCTTTGCGGAGTTGAAACCAAAACCACTCCCGCAATAGGAAATTTTTCCGCCATACTTAAATAAACATCGCCCGTTCCGGGAGGCATATCAACAATCATAACTTCAACTTTTTTATTGTCACATTGCCAATTTACTGAGCGAATTAATTGGTACAAAATTTTCGTAACCATCGGCCCGCGCCATATTCCAGCTTGATTGGCGTCAACTAAATTAGCAATTGAAATTATTTTCAAACCGTATTTTAGAATCGGTTGCAAAAGATTATTTTTCAACTCGGGTTTGTCATTTAAATCAAGCAAATGCGCGATTGATGGACCATAAATATCGGCATCAACTAATGCGACATTTTTGCCACTTTGCGCCATTGATATCGCTAGGTTACAAGCTATTGTTGATTTCCCAACTCCACCTTTTGCCGAAGCTACTAAAATAATTTTTTCCACTCCCGCAACATTAGGTATTTTTTCTATGAAATCTTTTAAGGTTTTATTATCTTGGTTTGGCATCTAAAAATTTTAATTGAAATTGTTATTGAATATTATTAATATGACCAAAACAATTAATAATTTCAAATATTTTTTTCGATGCTAAGGCTATTTTTTACTAATTTAAAGAATTCTAACGGGTCGGGTGGACCTTGGGGTCCATGGGGTCAGAATGGTGGCTCTAACAATGGTGAAAGCTCAAACAACAAAAAAACTCGCGAAGATTCTCAGGACAAATCTTCTAAAAATCCCTTTGGAAACAACTCTAACAACAATTCAAACAATAACAAAAAACCTGATTACGAAGATATTTTCACTAAATTTTTTAAAACAATTAATCAAAAAATTAAAAATTTTACCAACAACAATAAAACTCAAGAAAACCCAACAAAATCAAGCGTTGGCATAATATTTTTAGTGGTAATTTTAGTCTATTTAAGCTTTGGTTTTTATAAAGTTGATCCTGATGAAAATGCCGTAACTCTTTATTTCGGAAAATTTTATAAAATTTCCGAGCCGGGCTTGAATTACCACATTCCCTTCCCTTTCGGTCAAGTAATTAAAAAAAGCGTTAGTAATGTTAATACGGAAGAATTCGGTTTCTCTTCCAACAAAAAATCTCGCGATGGCGATGAGCGCAATTTTAACGCCGAAAGCTTGATGCTCACGGGCGACGAAAATATCGTCGATATTCAATTCCAAGTTCAATGGCAAATCGCCGATATTCGCGATTATGTTTTTAATATTGCCGAACCCAATCAATCAATTCGCAAATCGGCAGAAAGCGCTATGCGCGAAATTATTGCCCGAACGCCAATTGCGCAAGCTTTATCCGATGGTAAAATGCAAATTGAGCAAGATGTTAAAACTTTGCTTCAAGAAATTTTAGACTCATACAAAGCTGGAATCAGAGTTGTTTTGGTGCAATTGCGTCGCGTTGATCCGCCTGAACAAGTAATCGCCGCATTTCGCGATGTCCAAACCGCTAAAGCCGATAAAGAAAAAGAAATTAATGAATCGCAAGCTTTCGCCAATGATATAATTCCTAGAGCGCGAGGCACTGCTTCGCAAATGAAAGAAGAAGCCGAAGCTTATTCCAAACAAGTTGTCGCCAATGCTCAAGGTGAAGCTTCGCGATTTTTGGCGGTTTATAATGAATATTCTAAAGCTAAACAAGTTACCAAACGCAGAATTTATCTCGAAACTATGGAGAAAATTTATGGCGATGCCGACAAAATTTATATCGACAAAAGCGCTGGGAAATCAGGTGTAATGCCCTATTTTCCCTTGAACGAACTCAATAAGAGCGTTAAACCAGCAAATTCCAACTAAATATGAATAAATCTACAAAAAAAATTCTTATAATCACCACGCTTGCTTTAATAGTTTTCCAAAGCTCTTTCTTTACCGTTGATCAACGCCAGCAAGTTTTGATATTACAATTTGGTGAACCAATTCGCGCCATCGACACTCCGGGAATAAAATTTAAAATGCCTTTCATTCAAAATGCTATTTTTTTTGAAAAAAGAATCATTGATCTTTCTCTTCCGGAGCAAGAAGTTATCGCATCCGACCAAAAACGCTTGATTATCAACGCTTTCACCAAATTTCAAATTACCGATCCATTAAAATTTTATACAACCGTTGGCGGGTCTTATGGCTTATCCAACAAGCTTTCGGGAATTCTTGATTCAAGCCTGCGTCAAGTTATTGGTGAAGTCACTCTCAATGAATTACTCACTGAAAATCGTGGCGATATTATGAAAAAAATTAAAGAAGCCGTCGGTTCTTCTTCGGAAATTTTTGGTATAAAAATCATCGATGTTCGCATCATGCGCGCCGATTTACCGAAAGAAAACTCCGACGCAATTTATGCTCGAATGCAAACTGAACGAGAAAAAGAAGCTCGTGAAATTCGCGCTAAAGGCGCAGAGGAAGCTGACAAAATTCGCGCCGAAGCCAATAAACAAAAAACCATTATTCTCGCCGAAGCCAAAAAAAATTCCGACATTGTTCGTGGTAATGGCGAAAGCGAATCGAATAGAATTTATGCAAATTCTTTTGGCAGAGATCCAGAATTTGCCGATTTTTATCGCTCCATGAGCGCCTACAAAACAGCTTTTAGTAACGATAAAACTAAAATGATAATTTCACCCGACAGTGATTTTTTTAAATATTTCAATAACTCAAAAAATTAATAATTCATGAAAAGAATATTTTTTAGCTATTTTTTAATATCGACAATTTTTTTATCAATTTTTTCACCATCGTCCTCAAGCGCGCAAACCAAGGTTATCAAAATTCGCAAGGAAAAGCGAGATGGCTCATATTACCAAATGCCATACAGAAATCAAATTATTCCGAGTTTTGCCGACACTATTGAAGAATTATTGCCGACCGTTGTAAACATTGCAACTTCGCAAGATTCATACAACTCAACCAATTCTTTCAATGACGAAAAATTGCAAATAATAGAAGATTTGAAAAAAGGGGGAGATTCATTGTCAACTCGCGAAGCGGAATCACGAAAAAAAATCACTTCAATTGGCTCCGGCTTCATAATTTCAAGCGATGGTTATATCGTTACCAATAGCCATGTGATTGAAGATTCAAACGATATAAATGTTAATCTTTACGATGGCTCAAAATATAAAGCTAAAATGATTGGCATCGACAAAAAAAGCGATTTGGCTTTATTAAAAATTAACGCTCCGAAAGAATTAAAATTCGCCAAATTTGGCAATTCAAACAGAGCCAGAATTGGCGATTGGGCAATTGTAATTGGCAATCCATACGGACTTGGCGGATCAGTTTCAATTGGCATAATTTCAGCGCGCGGACGCGACATAAAAAATGGTCAATCTGACGAATATCTTCAAACCGACGCCGCAATCAACAAAGGCAATTCGGGCGGACCATTATTTAACTCAAATGGCGAAGTAATCGGAATTAGCTCAGCCATTTACTCACCTTCTGGCGGAAGCGTCGGCATCGGTTTCGCAACGCCTTCATCAAACGCGGTTCAAATTATTCAACAACTTCGCGATCAAGGCGAAGTTTCGCGCGGATGGATCGGAGTTTCGGTTCAAGATTTAACTCCCGAACTTTCAGAATCATTACATTTAGAAAAAGTTCGTGGCGCATTTGTAAGCGATGTCGTTATCAACGGCCCCGCAGACAGAGCTGGCGTACTTCCGACCGATGTCATAATTCGTTTCGATGAGCAAGATGTTGATGACATGAAATCCCTTCCAAAAATTGTTTCGCGGACACCAATTGGCAAAAATGTTAAAATTTTAGTGTGGCGACATGGAAAAATTAGAAGCCTTAACATCGCGATTGAAAAAGCTCGCGAAGATGAAGCCAAAAACGATCCTAAGCGCTTCGATCCAAAACTTTCTGAAAAAAAACCGACCGCCAAAACTGCTCAAATTCTTGGCATGAATTTGTCTGAAAATAAAAATTCAATAGTCGATGGAGGCTTGGTAATCAACGACATCAATAGTAAATCAGAAGCTTATGATAAGGGCATAATGATTGGCGATATAATCTTGTCAATTAATCAAAGTAGCGTCAATTCGGTTGATTATTTTCAAGAATTGGTGAAGGACTCTTATCGTAAAAATAAAAAAGTTTTCTTATTTTTAAAAAGAAATGATAATAATTTCGCGGTCGTTTTAAGCGTAAAATAATTTTTTATAATGCCGTTTAAAATTAATTGTCCCGCTAAAATTAATTTATTTCTTAACATCACCAACAAAAGAGCCGACGGCTTTCACGAACTACAATCCCTAATCACAAAAATTGATTTATTCGATGAATTATCAGTCGAAAAATCTACAAAATTTTCCCTCGAAATTCAAGGAGAATTTGCTGAATTTATCGACATCAAAAATAATCTTTTTACCAAAATTCTCGATTATTTTGTCAAAAATTTCCACATTGATTCGAATTTAAAAATTACTTTACAAAAAAACATTCCCGTCGGCGCCGGTCTTGGTGGAGGTTCATCGAACGGCGCTTATTTTATAAAAATTTTGAACGAAATTTTTGCTTTAAACTTGTCAAAAAATGACATGCAAAAAATTTCTTTAAATTTTGGTTCGGACATCGCTTTTTTCTTTGAAAATCAGCCCTGTTTAATGAG
>CAIOKL010000079.1 GCA_903858915.1 uncultured Alphaproteobacteria bacterium
ATGAGAGGCGACGGCGGTTAGCGTATCGGTAGAAATTTTTTTGTATAGAACCGTGGCGTTGAAATTTTTTTTATTATTTAAAAATTCTTCTTTAGTAAAATTTAGCGACATTTTTATAATTAAAAACTATGATTTTTTTCCAAAGAATTTTTCATTAATTTCAATTGGATATTTTTCTTGCAAATATTGGTTATATTCAAACATTATATCATTTGCAAGCAATTCAACTGCTTTTTTCTTAACTTGTTGCACTTCTTCGGCATTAAATTTAGTTTTTTGATTTTGACGAACTACGCCGATTAAATATTCACCTTGAGAAACTGAAATCGCCTTTGTGGCTTCTCCAACTTTAGTAACAAAAAGATCTTCCAAAAATTGATTTTTGTAAGGCATTTTTGACGAACCTAAATCGATATAAAAAACTCGTGGGAAGGTTTTAGATCTTTCAACCGAAAGACCATATCTACCAGCAATTGATAAGGCTTGAGAAGGATTTTCGGTAATTTCTTTTTGAATTTGTTGAGCAAGTTTGCCGAGTTCAGATTGCTTTTTTTGGTCAATAATATCGGCGATTATTTTTGATTTAATTTCGGCTAATTCTGGATCGCGACTTTCGATAATTTTTTCAATTTCCAAAGCATAATATTTGCCATTTTTTTCGTTTGAAAATATTTTTGAAGGCTGGTTTTGCTTTAGAGCAAAGGCATTTTTAACCAAATCATTTAATAATTTTGCTTCGGCAATTTCAGTATTATTTTCACCGCGACCTTCGACATTAAATGGCGTAGAAATCGTAACAATTTTTAAATTAAATTTAGTGGCAACTTCAGCGAGCGACTTAGAGGTCATAAGCGAGTCGTTGATTTTGGTAATTGAATCTTGCAAAAGTTTATCCTTTTTTTCGGCAATCAATTTTTCATTAATTTTATTTTTAACTTCGGCAAAAGGAATTTGCTTTGACTCGTTGATATTGTTGAGTAAAAACACATGAAAACCCAATTTGCTTTCAACTATTTCGCTTAATTGATTAAGTTTTAAATCAGAAATTGCTTTTGCGATTTCTGGCGGAAGAGCATTTTTAGTAACCTTTTCAACGGAAATATCTTTGACGGTTTTTTTGTGTAAATCTTTGGCGATTTTAGCAAACTGCTCTTTGGTGTTTGATTTTGTAGCGTCGAGAACCGAAATAATTTTTTGATAAAATTCTTGCGCTTGCTCTTTTTTCTCAAAAATCATGTGATAAAAATCTTTATTTTCTTCAACTGAAAAAAGTGCTTGATTATCGTTGTAATATTTTTCAACCTCTTCTGGAGTGGCGATTAGAGAGTTTTCAAAGACTTTCGGATCAACTTCAAAATAAGATGCTTTACGCAATTCTTTGGTTTTATAAAGCGCTTTATTTTCGGTATGAAATTTAACAATTTCTTCTTCGGTCGGAGCAATGATTCCACGAACATTATCTTTGCTAATTTTAATTACATCGGCGATGCGTTTTTCTTGATTAAATTCTTCGATTTCAAGGGCGCTTTTAAAATTGACCGGAGAGGCCATTGACAGGGTTTGAATTATCATTTCAGCGGAAACTTCATTACTAACTTCTTGAATGTAGCGCTCTTCGTCGAGGCCATTATTTTTCAAAAAATTGCTAAATTTTTCGTGATCAAATTTGCCATCTTTATCTTGGAAATTGGTATCTTCGGCGACGGTTTTTAAAATTAATTTTTTGCTTCCGAAGGCGCCGATTTCATTGCTAATTTTTTGAATTAAAATTTTTCTAACGAGGCGATTTGCAAGGTCGGATTTGAATTTTTCAGAATATAAATATTCTTCAATTTCGGGCGTTGAACCTTTGACCGATCTAATAACTTTGCGATCAACATCAAGAGCTTTTTCGAAAGAATTTACGGAAAATTTTTCATTGGCAACTTTCAAAACCCAAGAATTTGGCATTCCCGTTATGAAACCACTAATTCCAAATAAAACAAAGCTCAAACCTACAATCGCTAGAACGATTTTAAAGAAAATATTTTTTGCTAACCTACGAAACTTCTCCATGATAAATATAATTTTATTAATTGAAAATTGAGACAAAAGTTTATTTTGCAACAGACTCAAATTTTGAATAACTTATAATAAAAAATCATAAAACATAAATCAACACCATCTTTTTAAAATCTTTGCAAAAAATTTATTTTGTTGTTTTTTTAATAAAATTTTTTTAATTTTGTAAATAGTTTTAAATTTTTATATCAATTATCATGTTAATAGTTCAAAAATTTGGTGGCACTTCGGTTGGCGATATCGCTCGCATCAAGAATGTATCCAAAAAAGTTAAAGCGGAACTCGACAAAAAAAATAAAATAATAGTCGTGGTTTCGGCTATGTCGGGCGTTACCAATCAGCTGGTTGATTATTGTAATCAAGTTTCGGGATTGCTAACAAATGAATCTCTAACCGAATATGATTCAATAGTTGCAACGGGAGAGCAAGTTACTTGCGGATTGTTGGCTTTGGAATTGCAATCGATGGGTTATAAAGCTCGTTCATTTTTGGGTTGGCAAATTCCTATAAAAACTGACGGAGTCCACAGTAAAGCGCGAATTGAGGAAATCGACGGAGAATATTTGTTAAATAGTCTTAACGAATATGATGTCGTTGTAGTTGCGGGCTTTCAAGGAATTTGTCAAAAAACAAATCGTTTAAGCACTTTGGGAAGAGGCGGATCCGATACTTCGGCGGTGGCGATTGCGGCCGCGGTTAAGGCTGATTTATGTGATATTTATACCGATGTCGACGGTGTTTATACTACAGATCCGCGCATCACTGACAAAGCGCGACGCCTACAAAAAGTTACCTACGAAGAAATGCTTGAAATGGCTTATAGCGGTTCAAAAGTTTTGCAAACTCGTTCGGTGGCGATGGCAATGGCGCATAATGTTCGCGTGCGAGTTTTGTCATCTTTTGGCGAAGTTAATGAAAATTCAGGAACAATTTTAGTAAACAATAATGAGGAAATTATGGAGCGTCGTTTAATTACAGGAATTAGTTATAGCAAAACCGATGTAAGGTTGACTTTAATAAAAATGCCAGATCATCCGGGTCTTTCGGCTGTTATATTTGGAGCTTTGGCGCAAAAAGAAGTCAATGTTGATATGATCGTCCAAAATATTTCTGCCGATGGCAAATTTATTGATATAACTTTTACAACCAGCAAAGATGAGCTAGAGCGCGCTAAGCACGCCATCGATTCAATTAAAGATGAAGTTAAATTTACCGATCTTAAAATTGACGACAATATTGCCAAAATTTCAGTAATCGGAGTTGGCATGATTAGCCATTCGGGAGTTGCTCACACGATGTTTAAAACTTTGGCGGATAAAGGTATAAATTTATTATTAATCTCAACCTCGGAAATTAAAATTTCAGTTTTGATTGCCAAAGAATATGGAGAGCTTGCGGTGCGAGTTCTTCATGATGCTTACGGGCTTGAGAAGTAATTAAATATTTTGTAAATCGCGTCATTTTTTGGCGCGAATTTGCTAAAATATTTTGTTTAATTTAGCCTTTTTATTTCGGCTCGGTAATAAATCCAACATTTTTCAAACCGAGTTTTTGCGCTATCGATAAAATATTGCTAACCTTCCCAAACTCAACTGCGGTGTCGGCTCGAATATTGATTTGATTATCAACATTTTCTCGAGCAATTTCTTTTAAATGCTCTTCTAAATTTTTAATTGAAAAACTTTGTTGTTCTAAAAAATATTCGCCATTTTTGGTTATGGAAATAGTGATCGGATCTTTTTCTTGAGTTGAAATTCCTAAATCTTTTTGCAAATTA
>CAIOKL010000080.1 GCA_903858915.1 uncultured Alphaproteobacteria bacterium
AAGGAGAAATCATGCCAAAACTTGCGAAAATCATTCCCAGAACACTAAAAATCATACCGCCAATCGCGCTTTGTAAAATTATTTTACGCGTAAAAATGCTAATATGAATAAGTTCGTCGACCTTTAACAAATTGCTTTCTAAAATCACCGCACCCGAAGATTCGGAAGTAATATTGTTGCCTTGACCAAAAGCAATTCCAACCGACGCCAACATCAACGCCGGCGCGTCATTAATGCCGTCGCCCATAAATAAAGTTGGGGCATTTTGCGTTTCTTTTTTTACGATTTCAAGTTTTTGTTCGGGACTTTGCGAGCTAAAATAATTGTTAATTCCAAGTTTTTTGGCGAGATAATTCACTTCGCTGGCGCGGTCTCCCGACAATAAAATAATTTTTTTAAAATTATGATTAGGCGCGAGATGATTAATAAATGATTTGCTTTCTGGTCGCTCTAAGTCACGAAAATGAAGGATTCCCGCCACTTTTTTGTTAATAACGATAACGCATTCCATGCCGTCGGTTAATTCTGGCAAAGGAATTTTTGAAGGTTGAAATTCATGAATTTTTTTTCGGCTAGTAATAATTATTTCTTTGTCGGCAATGTTGCCAATCATGCCGTATCCGGGTTTTTCAGCGATATTTTGAGCGTCGAGTAAAAGTAAATTGCGTTTTTGCGCTTCTTTTAAAATCGAACCCGCCAAAGGATGGCGAGAGTAGCGTTCAAGGCTGGCAGTTTTTTGTAAAATTTCGTCCGCAGAAAAATCATCAAGGGCAATTATTTCTGAAATATTCGGTTCGCCGTAGGTCAAAGTGCCAGTTTTGTCAAAAATCGCCGTGGTGCAGATTGATAATTTTTCTAAAATACGCGCATCTTTAATTATAATTCCTTGGCGCGCCGAAATTGAAATTGCGCTAATAATGGCGATTGGCACGGCAATCAACAGCGGGCAGGGCGTAGCGATGGTTAAAACCGCCAAAAAATTAGTTAAATCATGAGTGAAAAAATATGAAGCGGAAGCGATAATTAAAGTTATCGGTGCGAAAATTGCCCCAATTTTGTCGGCGAGTTTGCGAATTTCGGGGCGTTGTTCTTTGGCTTGTTTCATGACTTCCATGATTTTTCCGTAGCGCGAATCGGCGGGCAGTTTTTCGGTTTTGATGACGAATAAAGATTCGCCGTTGATGGCGCCCGACAAAACTTTGGAACCGATGGTTTTGGAAATGCGATAAGGTTCGCCGGTTAAATATGATTCATCCATCGAGCCTCTTCCTTCAACGACTTCGCCATCAATCGGACAAATTTCGTGGGGAAAAACTGCCACCAAATCATCGATTTTTATTTTAGAAATTTCGGTGTCCAAAAAATTATTTTCAGATTTTAAATGAGCAACAGTTGGCATTCTTTGCGCTAGAGCTTCTAGGACAAACGACGCTCGGTGTGAAGCGAATTCTTCAAGGGCTTGCGAGCTGGCAAGCATTAAAATAATTAAAACCCCCGCGACATTTTCATGCAAATAAATTGCCAAAATTAATGCCATGAAAGCAATCAAATCAGCACCCAAATTGCCTTTTATAATTTTAAGAAATATTTGAATTAAAAGTGGAATTCCACCAACAAATAACACAAAAAAAAGACTATAATTTTCATCAATTTTAAGGGCAAATTTTGTAAAATAATGAATTGCTAAAGAGGCGACGGAAACAATGGAGAGAATCAATTGCCATTTAGTTTTGAGATATTCAATCGACAGTTTCATATTTATAAAATTTGAATAATTTTTGTTGAAAAAAAGCAAATTAATTTTGAATTTTTTTATAATAAATAAATTTAAACATTTTAATTTTGATGACAATATAAAAAAATTATCGA
>CAIOKL010000081.1 GCA_903858915.1 uncultured Alphaproteobacteria bacterium
CAATGTCTTTGGCTGATTTAAAAACTGGCATGCATCAAAAATTTTCTGAATTATTACTGCAAAATTATTGCCTCGATATTCCTAAAAATTTAGAAGATTTTACATTTTTTGAAAATTTTTTAGCCGAAAAAAAATCAGAAATCGCCGGAATTTTTATTGAACCGATCGTTCAATGCGCTGGTGGCATGAAATTTCACTCGCCACAAATTTTAGAGAAAATTTTTGAGATTTGTAAAAAATATGAAATTCTCACCATCATCGATGAATGCGCCACAGGTTTTTATCGCACCGGCAAAAAATTCGCCTTTATGCACACCAAATATCATCCCGATATTTTAACGGTCGGTAAGGCTTTAACCGGCGGAGTTGTAGGACTTTCCGCAACATTAACCTCGAATAAAATTTTTGAAAAATTTTTAGATAATTCGCTAGATAAAGCCTTAATGCATGGTCCAACTTTTATGGGCAACGCCCTCGCCTGTGCTTGTGCCAACGCTTCGCTTGATTTATTTGAAAATGAAAATTATCAAGAAAAAGTTGCAAAAATTGAAAAAATTTTACAAAAAAATTTAAAAAAATTTAAGATTTTTGAAAAAGTTAAAGAGGTACGCACAATTGGGGCAATTGGCGTTATCGAAATCGATACTAATTGGGAAGAAATAAAAATATTGCGACAAAAATTTATCGAAAAAGGCGTTTTTTTACGTCCATTTGGCAATGTGATTTATATTATGCCCCCACTTACAATTTCAAATAAAGAATTATCAATAATTTTTAAGGCTATTTACGAGGTTTTATAAAATTTTATTCAAAAAAAATCCCGTTCTTAAAAAATATTTACAAAAAATTTTGCTTATATTTTAAAAAAACGGGAATTTTAAATTACTTAAAATATTTATCGTTTTATCTACCTAATTGGTGAAGGTGGAGGCGTGTCAATTCCATTAACCAAATGCGCTTGATTAGCGGCCGGCTGAACCGCAACTTGAGGTTGCTGAACTGCAACTTGAGGTTGTTGAATAGCTTCTTGGCGAGGAGGAGTTTCAATCGCTAAATAATTACCATTATTTAATGGAAAAACTTGTTGAGTAGGAGTTGTTGGGCGATCATTATTTAAAGGTGCATTAACTCCACCCGCTCCACCAGCTCCAAGTCCAGCCCCAGCAGGAACTCCACCAAATCCACCAGCTCCGGCTCCAGCTCCGACTCCGAAAAGACCCGCACCAAATCCACCAGCTCCGACTCCGAAAAGACCTGCACCAAATCCACCAGCTCCGGCTCCCGCACCAGCTTCAGCGTTTGGTCTTAAGATATGTCTCTCTCTCTAATCACACCAAAAGGTGCACCATTATTATTTTGCATAAAAAATTGATTAAGATTGTTAATAATTAATATTTGTTAATTATTTGTAATCTTAATTACAAAATATGCAATAATAATTCTTGGTGTCTTGTAATTTGTTTTAATTTATTTACTAAAAAAAACACTTTTTAATAAGTTTATAATTAGAAACTTATTCAAAATCACTTGCAGTTATCCGATTTCTTATAAATTTAGCAAATAGCCCAGCCTCATTGATTTCATTATCTTCAAAGCCAATTTTTTTAAAATCAAATTCAACTTCAAAATGCTTAAAA
>CAIOKL010000082.1 GCA_903858915.1 uncultured Alphaproteobacteria bacterium
ATTTTATTATTGAAAAAAATTTTTTTATTAAATTATAAAATTTACATCCAAAGCCAGTGAAGTTTTTATAAAGTTTAATTTCGGATAAAGATGAAAGTATATTATAATATAATTTTCTTATTCTATGCATTATTTTATTCTCATCGCTATTGGATTTAATTGCTAAAACCGAATCAAAGCCTTCTTCCCATTTTTTGACTAATTTAACAATCATTTCAGGTGGCTCTTGAAAGTCGGCGACCATTGGAATTAAAGCATCTTCGTTTGATGCAAGCAAGCCATTGAAGAAGCTTCTTTCATATCCAAAATTTCTGGAATTAACAATTATTTTGACATTTTTATCATTCGATGCGATTTCTTTTAAAATCGCCAGAGTGTTGTCGCTTGAGCAATTATCAACAAAAAGATGATTATATTCATAATTGGCAAGCGATTCATTCATCACTTTTTTTACTTCTTCATATAATTTTTTGACATTGCCTTCTTCGTTAAAACATGGCGTGAGAATGGTGATTTTTTTCATAATTTTTTTATTTATTTATAAAAAATTCTATGGTTTCGCGAAGCCTTTCATCAAAGGATTTGGAAGGCTTGAAGCCAAGTTCTTTAAATGATTTTTTATTGCTGATTGCGTAGCGGAAATCATGGCCCGCGCGATCTTGTACAAATTTAATTTTCGATTTGTAAGAAGTGCCGTCGGATTTAGGTTTAATGCTATCGAGAATTTCGCAAATTTTGTGAGCAATTTCGATGTTGCAGAGCTCTTTTTCACCGCCAAATAAATAAGTTTCATCTGTTTTGCCACTTGTCAAAGCAAGCTCGATGCCGTCGCAATGGTCGCCAACAAAAATCCAATCGCGAATATTTTTGCCATTGCCGTAAATCGGAATGTCTTTATTTTGAAGGCATGAGCGAATAATGGTCGGAATTAATTTTTCGTGATGTTGAAATGGACCAAAATTATTCGAACAATTGGTGATAATTGTCGGCAATTTGTAAGTTTCTTGCCAAGCGCGAACTAAATGGTCCGAAGAGGCTTTGGACGCGGAATAAGGCGAGTTTGGTTGATAGCGACTATTTTCATTAAAAGGCTCATCATTTTCTTGAAGAGAGCCAAAAACTTCATCGGTCGAAACATTTAAAAAACGAAAATCATTTTTCTTTTCAGGCGATAAATTTTTGTAATAATTTAGTGAGGCTTGAAGCATTGAGTAGGTGCCGTTGATGTTGGTTTGCACAAAAATTCCGGGACCAGAAATTGAATTATCAACATGACTTTCGGCCGCGAAATTAACGACCCAATCGATTTTATTATAATTTAAAAGATTTTGGATTAAGGAAGTTTCGTTAATGTCGGCTTTGGTGAAGCGATAATTTGGGTTTGTTGCGACTGCTTCAACATTGGCGGGGCTTCCGGCGTAAGTGAGTTTATCGATATTTAGCACAAAATTGCCTTTGGCGATTTGTTTTTTGACAAAGCAGCTGCCGATAAATCCGCATCCGCCCGTTACCAAAATGTTTTTAGAATTAGTCATAAAATTAAATTTAGAATTTAGGATTTTTTAAATAATCCGCAAAAAGTGGCAAATTTTTATCTTTATCCGAAATAATTGGATTGGCGATTTGCCAATCGATTTTTAAATCGGGATCGTTGAAGCGAATACCACCATCGCCTTCTTTAGAAAATTGATTATCAACTTTATACATCACATCCGCCGGTTCAGCGCCAAGGACGGCGAAGCCATGAGCGAAGCCGGCTGGGATGAAAAGTAATTTACCATTTTCAGCACTTAATTCGATGGAAAAATATTTGCCAAAAGTTGAAGAATCTTGGCGAATATCCACCGCGACATCAAGAATTTTTCCGCGCAAACAGCCGACTAATTTGGCTTGCGACGGATTATTTTGAAAATGCAATCCGCGAATTACGCTGGGCGCCGACAAAGAATGATTATCTTGAAAATAGTCAACCGGCAAACCCAAATCTTGAAATAATTTTTTGTTAAATCTTTCGACAAAAAAACCGCGATTATCGTGATAAATCTTGAGTTGAACGACTTTTAATCCAGCGAATGGAGTGAGTGAAATTTCCATAATTTAATTTAGTTTTTTGAAAAATAATTTGGTATCAATCTTAATGTTCTCAATAATTTTATCAATTTTATTTTTGGTGAAAAATTGATTTAAAAAAATTTATTTTTTACAAAATATAACGCAAATCAAGAATATTTTTGGCGTTAAAATTTGCAAAATTTTTAATATTTTTAAACTCCGGCCACTCGGTTAAAATCGCGACCTCATCGGCTGAATTAAAACATTCTTCAAGGCTTGTGCAATAATTAATTTTTTTGCCAAAAATTTTTTTAGAATTTTCGATAGCGTGCGGGTCAAAAGCATGAATTTCAAAATTATCGGCGAGCAAATATTTAATAATTTCGATGGCTGGGCTCATACGCACATCATCGGTTCCCGCCTTAAACGCCAAGCCCAAAATGGCAATTTTTTTACTGTTATTTTTCTTACAAAAATCTTGAATTTTTTGCGCGGAATCTTTGAAACGGCGATTGTTGGTTTTGATTACTTGATCGATAATTGAAAGCTCAATTTGGTGATTTTTGGCGATGTGATTTAACGCCATTGAATCTTTGGGAAAGCATGATCCGCCAATTCCGGGACCGGGATTCAAAAATGCCGATCCGATGCGATGATCAAGCCCCATGGCGGTGGTTAAATCTTTGATATTAGCACCAATTTTTGTCGATAAATTTTCGATTTCATTAATGAAGGCAACTTTGGTCATCAAAAAGGCGTTGGAGGCATATTTGATAAGCTCGGCGGTGTTAATGTCGGTGAATAAAACTGGAAATTTTTTATTAATCCACGGTTGATAAATTTCTTCTAAAATTTTTTGCGATTTGTCATTTTCAACGCCAATTACGATGCGATCGGGTTTCATGAAATCATCAAGAGCGAAGCCTTCGCGCATGAATTCTGGATTGGAGGCAACATCGATTTTTACGCCACAATTTTCTTCAATAATTTTTTTTATTTCGTGATTTGTGCCTACGGGGACGGTGGATTTGGTGATAAAAATTTTATATTCATCAACATATTTAGACGCCTCTTTTGACGCTGAATAAATGTAAGATAAATCTGCTTTTCCCGAAGTTTCATCTTGCGGAGTTCCGACTGCCAAAATTATCGCTTGGCTAGATTTTACGCCCTTTGCGAGGTCAGAAGAAAATTCGATTTTTTTATTATCGATTGCCGAAATCAACATTTCTGCCAAGCCTTTTTCGTAAATTGTGGGGATTTTATTTTTTAAAGAATTGATTTTATTTTCATCTTTATCGATGCATATTATGTCATGTCCAGCATTTGCAAAACAGAGAGCGGAGGTAAGTCCGACATAGCCCGTGCCAATTATTGTGAGTTTCATTATAATTTAAATTAAAGTTATTTTAGAGGTGCTTATTTTTCAAAACACCGATAATAAAATTCGTAAATTTTATTGCAACTTGAAAATCTTAATTAAAATTTTCGCAACCGCGTTCTAAAATATTTAAATATTTTTTATAAATGTATTTTTTGTTGCGTGTTCCGCTGGATTTTTGCTCCAAAATTTTTAAAGATACAAGCTTCTGAACAATTGCGTTTGTAGTATTGTAAGAGATTTTTAAATGAATTTGTAAATCTTTTGTTTCAATCAATGGATTACGCATTAAATATTCAATTATAGCCTCGCCATTATTGATTGAAGCGGTTTTTTTAATATCAGTTTTTTGTAGTTTTATAATGGCTTTAGTGGTTTCAATAACTTGCGTTGCAACGGCAATAATTCCGCGCAAAAAGAATTTTATCCAAGAGTTAATATCGCCATCCCTACTTGCTGTTGATAAATAGTGATAATAATCATTTCTATTTTGCTTAAAATATAAACTGAGATATAAAATTGGCGAATTTAAAATATTTTTTTGTATTAAATATAAAATTATTAACATCCTGCCCGTTCTTCCGTTGCCGTCGCAGAAGGGATGTATCGTTTCAAATTGATAGTGAATTAATCCGCATTTAATTAAATCGGGTAAGCCATTTTCTTCGTGCAAATATTTTTCTAAATTTGAAATAGATTTGATCATAATTTCTGGAGTTGGTGGGCAAAATACTGCCTCGGCAGGGCTTAAACCGCCAATCCAATTTTGAGATTTTCTAAATTCACCGGGAGTTTTATTGGGCTCGCCACCGCGAACATTATTCATTAAAATTCCATGAATTTCTTTAATTAAACGCAAACATAGCGGAAAATTTTTCTTAGTCATTTTGTCGATTCCATATTGCAAAGCGTCCATGCAATTTTTAACTTCTCTTACATCCATCATATCATCTTTTTTATTTTCGATAACCTTGGCAATTGTGGTTCTAGTTCCTTCAATCTGCGAGCTCAACAACGCTTCTTTAAGAGCGTATTTTTGAATTAATAAATTAGAATTTGGCAATATTGATTCAATAGCTTTTAATTCACCAACATCCCTTTCGGCTTTTACCAAAAGATTAATTATTTCATCTTCTAAGACTATGTCTTTGAAGGGTAAATTAGCGGGAAAGAATGCGTTATATTTGCCCAAAACTTTTTGAAATTTGCCAGTATTAATTTTTTTCATATTTTTTAATTATTGAAATATGGATTCATTAAATCACTTCTTATTTCAAAAAACAACTAATTTTTGAAATATGGCGATAAATTAATTTCCATATTTCAATTTATCGCAATTGATTTTGAAAATAATTTATTGTTTTAAGTAGTCCTTCTTCAAGCTTGATTTGGGGGCGCCAATCATATTTTTTTTGTGCCAAAGAAATGTCGGGACGGCGTTGTTTTGGATCATCTTGCGGAAGAGTTTTGTAAATTATTTTGCTCGAACTTTGAGTTAATTTTATCACTAAATTGGCAAGCTCGGTGACCGAGAATTCCGTAGGGTTGCCACAATTCATTGGGCCGTTAAAACCATCATCGCTTTCGGCAAATTTTATTAAAATTTCTAGTAAATCATCGATATAACAAAAACTACGAGTTTGTAAGCCGTCGCCGTAAATCGTAATGTCTTCGCCACGCAACGCCTGATTGATGAAATTGCTTACAACTCTGCCGTCATTG
>CAIOKL010000083.1 GCA_903858915.1 uncultured Alphaproteobacteria bacterium
GCTTTTTTGTGTAAAAAATTTGCTTTCAACCCTTTCGGAAGCGGTCTCGACAACATTACATTCGTTTTAAAAAAACTCGAAAAATATCCAAATAAATATAAAAAAATTGTTAATTTTATTGGATTTAAAATCGCTTTCATCACCTTTGTGAGTTCATTAATCTCAACTTATTCGGGTGGATCTCTTGGTCGCGAAGGTCCGTCGATAATGATTGCGGTGAGTTTTGTTTTAAGTAGTGCTTATTATTTGCGTAAATTTTTGTTAAAAATTGCCTTAGAAATTTGGATTTATGTTGGTTATGCGATCGGCTTATTTATTGCCTTCAACGCCCCAATCGCCGGAATTATTTATGTAGTTGAAAAGATTATTAAAAACAAATGTAAAAATTATACTAAAATTTTTATTTTAACATTTTTTGTGGTAATTATTTCGGCGCTTTTGTTGAATAATAGCTCGGCGATTTATCCGATTAAAAATGTCGATAAAATTAGTTTTGAATATTTTTATTATTTTATTTTTCTTGCAATAGCTTGTAGCATCTTATCGTTTTTGCTATTAAATATTTGTAAATATTATTATCAGAAAATAATTATTATGAAAAGTTATAAATGGCATTTTTTGCCGATAATTTTGGGATTAATTGTGGCGTTAATTGGAATTTATTTTGGAATCTATTCGGTTGGTGGCGGAATTAGAACCACCAATCAAGTGATTGCAGATCCGGCAATGTTTAGCTACAAAGAATTCGTTGGAAGATATTTATCAACAATTTTTACTTACATCACCGCAAGTGCTGGCGGACTTGTCGCTCCGTCGATTACAATGGGAGCCGTCGCCGGCTCAATTTATGCTTCTTTTTTTGAAAATATTCCTCCATTATTTTTTGTAATAATCGGAATGACGGCGTTTTTGTCGCCGATTTTAAATGTTCCAATTACTTCGGCAATTGTTATCGTTGAATCAACAAAAATTGATTATTCAAATTTTATTATTTTGGTAATTATTTCCTTAATTTCCTTTTTTCTAAATATTATTCTTCAAAAAATATATTCCAAAATTCGTGTCAAATTATTTAAGCCAACAGCAAATTAATCAAATATTTCAACTGGCGATTGAGTCGGGTGAAGTTGCCAAACAGTTTTTTCTTAAAAATAATTTTGAAATTTTTAACAAAAATGATGGTTCTAAAGTTTCGTCCGCCGATATTGAAATTAGTAAATTAATTCAACAAAAAATTTCACAAATTGCTCCCAATATTCCGATAGTTTGCGAAGAGGGTGAAGTTCGCGATTTCGATGATGAAATGTTTTTTTTGATTGATCCGATCGACGGCACTTCGAGTTTTATCAATAATAATGTGGAATTTTGCATAAATATTGCCCTAATTAAAAATCGTAAACCAATTTTTGGATTGATCTACGCCCCTTTGTTTGAAGGCGGGAAGATGATTTTTAACAATCACCAAAATCAGTTAGCTCTTTACAATCATGATGAAAATAAAAATTTTATACTAAATAAAAACATATTTAACAAAAATTATTTGAGTATAATAACAAGCTCGAGAACTAAAGATGAAGATGTTAAAAATTATGTTCAAAAATTTTATCCGCAATTTATTGATAATTATCAAGTCGAAAAACTTTCTTCAGCGATTAAATTTTTTAGAATTATCGAAGGCGAGGCCAATCTTTATTTACATTTTCGCAAATCGATGGAGTGGGATACGGCTTCGGGTCATATTTTAATTGATTTATTTGGTGCAAATCTTAAAACTCTAAAATATAATGACTTCGAGTTTTTTTTGGGTGAAGAGTTGCATTATAAAAAAAATAATTTTATTAATGGTGCTTTCGTTATCGCTAAATAATTTTTTAAAAAAATGGTTAGAAAATTTAGTTTAAATTGCAAAATTGGAGGAGTGGAATCGCCAGTTAATTTTTATGTCGGCGACCCGCATGAAACATCGCATCCAATCGGTTATCAAATGAAATATTTAAACCAA
>CAIOKL010000084.1 GCA_903858915.1 uncultured Alphaproteobacteria bacterium
ATAAATCAATTAAAAAATTAATTTATTTTAAAATAATCATAAAATTTTTTTCTAGATTTAATTTAAAAAATCTAGTCATTGAAAATCGATGTTACGGGAATCGTTTTTGAAATCAAAATAAAATTTTTATTGAAAAAACGACGAAACTCTTTCGAATAAAATTTACGAAACAAATTTAATTAAGTCACGCCAAAGCGTTATTTTAGTGCGCAAAAATGTCGGTAATTGCAAAACCTTGCAAATCAAGTTCAACTCTCGTTGGTAAAAAATTTACACATATTTCGAAAGCTCTATAACGATTTTCGCGAATCAACATTTTATTAAGTTTTTCTTTTAAAGCGTGAAGGTGAAGGACATCGGAAGCGGCATATTCAAGCTGTTTTTCAGTAATTTCGAGATTTCCCCAATCAGAACTTTGTTGTTTTTTAGAAATTTCAACGCCAAGTAATTCTTCACAAATTGATTTTAAACCATGCGAATCGGTGTAAGTGCGAATTAATTTCGAGGCAATTTTTGTGCAGTAAATATTTTTTATATCAATGTGCAAATAATGTTTAATTGAAGTCAAATCAAAACGAGCATAATGAAAAATTTTCTGAATTGATTCATCGCTTAAAATTTTTTTAAGATTGGGCGCGTCATATTTATTTTGTTCAAATTGAATAACATGAGCATTGCCGTCGCCACCAGATATTTGTAGAAGGCAAAGACGATCACGAAGAATATTTAAACCCATGGTTTCGGTATCAATCGCCACGGATTTTGAAAAATTTACATTGGCGGGAAGGTCATTTTTATGAAAAAAAATTGTCATTTTTGTTTGTTTAAGATTTAAAAAGTG
Organism: uncultured Alphaproteobacteria bacterium; assembly: GCA_903858915.1. GTDB lineage: Bacteria > Pseudomonadota > Alphaproteobacteria > Rickettsiales > UBA1997 > CAILUF01. The sequence continues at coordinate 842 of CAIOKL010000084.1, forward strand.
TAATTCTCAAATATAAAATATTTAGGAGAATTTTAAATAATTTTTATAAAAAATTTTAAAATTATTGGGTAAATTTTTCTAAAAAAGTTTCGTTTAAATTTGGCAATGCGGAATTGATTTCAAGCATTTCCGCCATGTCGCCATTGCAATGCAAAACTAGGTCGCAACCCGCTTCAAGAATTGCTTTAGTTTTAAAAGCGAAGCTTTGGGTGAGGGCTTTCATCGAAATGTCATCGCTCATTAAAATATTTTTAAAACCAATTTCGTTGCGAATTAAATCGATGGCTTTTTTAGAAATTGTCGCGCAGTTTTCGGCATCAATTGAGTTATACAAAATATGCGCCGTCATGGCAAATTTTTGATTGTTCAAAGCTTTAAAAGGTGCAAAATCAATTTCACGAAGTTCTTGAAGCGAAGCGTTAACAATCGGAAGCTCTAAATGGCTGTCGCAAGCGCCACGACCATGCCCCGGAATGTGTTTTATGACGGGATAAACTCCGCGACTTAAAAGCCCGTTGCAAACTTCGATTCCAAGGTCGGCAACTTGCAAAGGATTTTCTCCAAAGGCGCGATCTCCGATAACTTTGTGGGTTATCGGATTAAGAACATCAAGGACTGGCGCGCAATCGACATTGATTCCGACTTCGACTAAATCTTGGGCGATATTGGCGTAATTTTCGAATAAGGCTTTTTTGGCATTTTGTGGATTTTCGTGATAAAGTTCAGCAAAATATTTGCCGGCGGGATAGGTGTTCCAGATTGGAGGAGTAAGGCGCGCAACTCTTCCGCCTTCTTGGTCAATTAAGATTAAAACTTCACCTTCCATTAAGTCGCGAAGAGAATCGGTAAGTTTTTTTAATTGAATTTTATCAACAATATTGCGTGAAAATAAAATGAAGCCGACGCATGAATTTTTTGAAAAAAAATATTTTTCATCATCGTTTAATTCAGTGCCTTTTAAACCGTAAATAACAGGCTTGAAGAGTTTTTTGTTGTTGGCAATTTTTTGTAAAAGTTGCGACATTTTAGAGAATACCTTTAGTTGAATTTATTGCATTTTTTTTGCGCTCATCGATTGAAATTGCTTGACGAAGTGAGCGAGCGAAAGCTTTAAAACAAGACTCGATAATGTGGTGGTTGTTGGTTCCGTAGAGATTTTCAATGTGCAGATTACATCCAATTGCTTGAGAAATTGCCAAGAAAAATTCACGAAATAATTCGCAATCCATTTCGCCAACCTTATCGCGTTTGAAATCGACATTAAAAATTGGATAAGCGCGTCCAGATAAATCAATCACTGCACGGCTGAGCGTTTCATCCATTGGGACATAGCTGTGACCAAAGCGCGTGATGCCAATTTTTTCACCCAAAGCTTTTTTAATGGCGTCACCGATGGCGATTCCGCAATCTTCAACGGTGTGATGAAAATCAATGTGCAAATCGCCAACGGCTTCAATTTTAATATCGATTAAACTATGATGAGAAAGTTGCTCGAGCATGTGATTAAAAAAACCAATGCCGGTCGAAACCTTGTAAACACCCGTTCCGTCGAGATTAATTTCGACTTTAATTTTAGTTTCTTTGGTGTTTCTTTCAATTAAAGCTGTACGCATTTTTAATTATTTTTTTAGATTTTCGGCGACGAAATCCCAATTTACCAAATGATTTAAGAATGTGTCGATGTAAGTTGGACGAGCATTTTGGAAATCAAGATAATAAGCGTGTTCCCAAACATCCATAGTCATTAAAGGCTTGGCTGTAGTGGTTAAGGGCGTTTCGGCATTACCAGTTTTTACAACTTTTAATTTGCCAGAATCAAGAACTAACCATGCCCAACCTGAGCCGAATTGAGTTGCTCCGGCATTTTTAAATTCGGTAACAAAAATTTCATAAGATCCGAAATCAGATTCAATTTTTTTCAAAACTTCGCCTGTCGGTTTGCCACCGCCATTCGGCTTCATTGAATGCCAATAAAAGGTGTGATTCCAAACTTGCGCGGAATTATTGAAAATGCCAGTTTTAGTTTTATCAATGGCAGAAATTTTAATAATTTCTTCAAGTGATTTGTCGGCTAAATCAGTGCCGGCAAGCAGGTTGTTAAGGTTGGTAATGTAAGCTTGGTGATGTTTACCATAATGATAATTCATGGTATTTTCAGAAATGTGTGGCGCGAGCGCGTTTTTCGCGTAAGGCAATGTTGGTAACTCAAAAGGCATGTTTTTTCTCCCCAAAAAATTTTTTGTTAAAATTGTGTTGCTTGACAAAGCTTTCATTTTGCAAGCGCCAAGCATTAAGATTGGCGAAAGTGTTAAAGCTTTGATGAATTTTCTTTTTGACATTTTCATAAATTTAATCTTAATTTTTATGCTTTGGCATGTCAATTTTATTTTTAAATTTTTTTTGACTTAAAAATTATTTTATTTACGAATCTATAAAATGAAAATAGCACATATAATTTTAACATCGCAAAATGGCGGGGCGGAGAAGGTTTTTATTGATTATATTGGGCTTTTAAAAAATATTGGTCACGATAATTTTGCAATCATAAAAGATGACGCGCCATATTTTTCCAAGTTAGAAAATCTTAATATTAAAACTCAAAAAATTAGCAATAAATTGGGTTATCATGATTTTTTTGCGATAAAAAAAATAAAAGATTTTTTACAAGAAAACCAAATCGATATTGTGATTGCGCACGCAGGAAAATCAATGGTTTTAGCGCATAAAGCTCGAAAAAAAATTACTAATAAAAAAATTATTTTGGTGGCGGTTAATCACAGCAATAATGTTAAAAGATCATTATGCGCTGATTTAATTTTTTCGGTAAATAAAGAAATTTTTTTCAAAACAATCGACAAAAAAAGAACTCCGGAAAATAGTTATATAATCTATAACGGCATTGATTTGACGGGTTTTGAGCCTAATTTTCGTAACTATGATTTGCCTAAAAAATCATCGATTATCTTGGGGGTGATTGGTCGATTTCACAAAACTAAAAGTTTTGATTTAGTAATTGATGCATTAAAAATTTTAAGAGAAAAATCTTCGCAAAAAATTATATTAAAAATCGCTGGAGATGGCGAAGAAATGTTTAATTTGCAGAAAAAAGTTAAAGATTTGAATCTCGAAGATAGCGTTGAATTTCTAGGTTGGGTCGGCGATTCAAAAGATTTTTTTTCACAAATTGATATATTTATTTTACCTTCAAAAATTGAAACCTTTGGTTTAGTTATTCTTGAGGCAATGAAGCTCGGCGTGCCAATAATTTCAACGAATTGCGATGGTCCAAGAGAAATTTTACGCAATGAAATTGACGGATTGTTTATCGATTTAAAATCAAAGGAAAGCGTTCCAAATCAAATTGCCAAGAATGTTGAAAAATTAATTTTAGACGAAAAATTAGCCAATAATTTAGTTGAAAATTCATATCAAAGATTGAAGTCACGATTTTCTTACGAGATTCTCGAGAGTATGTTGCGCGAGATTTTTAAAAGCAATTAACCCCAATGATTGCTGACTGAAAAATCAACTTTTAAATCCACTTCAAGTTTGAAAGCATTCGACATTTCTTGAAATAAAATATTTTTAACAATTTCAACTTCATCAAGTGGAGATTCAATCAAAAGTTCATCATGAATTTGTAAAATTAATTTTGATTTTAATTGCTGTTTTAAAAATTGTTGATGAACACGAATCATGGCTTTTTTAATAATGTCGGCAGAGCTTCCTTGTATGGGGGCGTTGATTGCTTGTCGTTCGGCTTCTTGGCGAATTATGGGATTTTTATTGTTGATTTCTTTGATAAAACATTTGCGCGATGAAATGGTTGAAACATAACCATTTTTTTTAGCAAAATCGATAGTTTGATTCATAAATTCTTTAATGCCGGCATATTTTTCAAAGTAAGATTTTATATAATCGCCAGCTTCTTTATTGGAAATTTTTAATTGTCGCGCCAGCCCGAAAGCGCTGATGCCGTAGATAATTCCGAAATTAATGGCTTTGGCTTTTGAGCGGGTTGCGTCATCAATTAAATTTTCGTCGATTCCAAAAATTTGACTAGCGGTGATGCGATGGATGTCTTTATTTTCTTTAAAAGCTTCGATTAAATTTGGAATTTTGGCGAGATGCGCTAAAATTCTAAGTTCGATTTGCGAATAGTCGGCGCTAATTAAAACGCAGTTTTCGCTAGCGATAAAACATTCGCGAATTTTTTTGCCATCAAGAGTTTTAATCGGAATATTTTGTAAGTTTGGAGTGATTGAACTCAAGCGACCCGTCAAGGTTGCGGTGTTTGATAGAGTAGTGTGAATGCGATTGGTAATTTTAGAAATTTGCTTAGGAAGTGCGTCACAATAAGTATTTTTTAATTTAGAAAATTTACGAAATTCAATAATTTTTCCAGCGATTTCATAACCGTCCAGAGCTAAGTCTTCCAAGACTTTAGCATTGGTTGATAAAGCTTTAGTTTTTTTAGATTTTTTATTTGATTCGATTCCCAATTTATCAAATAAAACCTCGGATAATTGTTTGCTCGAAGCAATATTAAATTCGCAACCGCTTAATTGATAAATTTCTTGAGTAAGATGATTAATTTTTTGAGCAAATTCGGTCGATAATAATGCTAATTTTTTGACATCAATTTTAACGCCGTTAAACTCGATTTGAGCTAGAACTTCAATAAGCGGAAGCTCAATACTTAAATATGAATTATATAATTTTAATTCGGTAATTTTTTGTGCAAAAATTTGATAAAGTTGCAAAATTGCTAAATTTTTTAAACAAAAAAAATCAATTTTTTGTTGATCATTTTCAAAAATATTTTCTAAATTTTCATCTTCAATTTTGTCAATTTTTTCACCAAATCCTAATTCTTCAAAATTCAAGTTTAAGTTAATATCTATAAGCTCGCGAAGCGAATTGTGAATTGAAGAATTTATTAAGTAATTTATTAAATTTACATCATCAAAAATTATAGTCGGATGAAGAATATTTAAATTATTTTCGCGTAAAAAATTTTTATAAAATCTTAGAAAATTTTTGCCATTGAAAAAAATTTTTCTGATCGAATTATCGAACAAAATTTTATTAAAATCAGTGATAGAAATTTGTAAATTTGTTGAAGAATTTTTTGTTTCAGAAAAATTTAACAAATCAACATTTTCTTGAGATTGTATTTGCGAATTTTCAAAATGATGAAAATAAGTTTCATCATTGATTTCATTGGTTGAGGCGGGTGTTAAAGTAATAAAATTAAATTGATTATTTTTAATTGAAAAATCAATAATTACGGCGCCATTTTTTAGAGATTTTTGATGAATTTCTTCGATGATTATTTTGTTATCGATATTAATTTTCTTTTGTAAAAAATTATTGTTTTGATTGGAGTTTTTTAATTCTTGTGCATGATTATTTTTTGATGCAAATAAATCATTATTTTTAATTTCTTCAGCGATATTAAATTCTTTTTTAACTTTGTAAATTAATGACCTAAAGCCTTGATTTTCAAGGAAATTAATCAATTTTGTTGGATCAATATTTTGCACTTTTAAAGCTTCAATTTCAATTCCAAGATTTACATTTTCATCGAGACGAATTAATTTTTTAGAAAGAAAAGCGTTGGCTCTGTTTTCTTCAAGCATCGCGCGCCTTTTTTCTTGTTTAATTTTATCCAGATTTTCATATAAATTTTCAAGATTTTCGAATTGATTAATTAATTCCGAAGCGGTTTTCGGACCAATACCACGAACGCCGGGGACATTGTCCGAAGTGTCGCCAATTAGCGATAAAACTTCCAAAACTTTCGATGGCTCAACGGAAAATTTTTCTTTAACTTCGTTGAAACTTACCATTTTATTTTTCATGGCGTCGAACATCGAAATATTGTCGTCAATCAATTGCATCAAATCTTTGTCGGAAGAAACTATAACGACTTCAAAGCCTTCTTTGGCAGATTTTTTGGCAATTGTGGCAATGATGTCATCGGCTTCAAAGCCAATTTTTTCTAGGATTGCGATGTTTAAAGCTTCGGCGGATTCGCGGACGATTGAAAATTGCGGAATTAAATCTTCGGGGCAGGGCGGTCGGTTGGCTTTGTAATCAGGATAAATGTCGTTACGAAAAGTTTTGCTTCCCGAATCGAAAACCACGGCGATGTGGCTAACATTAAGCGATGCCAAAAGTTTTAACAACATTGTGGTGAATCCGAAAACGGCGCCGACTGGCGTTCCGTCGTTGCGTGTCAAGGGTGGAATAGAATGATATGCTCTAAAAACGAAGCCATAACCATCAATTAATGCAATTTTTTTCATATTTTTTAATTTATTTATTTGCGATTTTAAAATATTAGTTAAAATAAAAGAAAATTAAAATCATAAATTTATGTATCGATTATATTATCATCCATTATGTCCATTTTCTCGCAAGGTTAGAGTTCATTTAACCGCAAAAGAAATTGATTTTGAATTGGTTCAAGAAAATTTTTGGGAACGCCGTAAAGAGTTCATAGCCATGAATCCAGCTGGCACCGTTCCAATAATTTTTGACAATGAAAGCGCCAATTTAATTATCAATAGTTCAGTTATTTGCGAATATATTGAAGAAAAACACAGTGACGGAAAAAATTTTTTTGGCGACAATTTTGTAAAACGCGCCGAAGCTCGAAGACTTCAAAATTGGTTCGATGAAAAATTTTATAGCGAAGTCACCAAACATGTTTTAAACGAACGATATTTTAATCGTTTTTTGCCAAGTTCAAAAGCGCCGGATTCAGAAATATTAAGGGTTGCGAGACGAAATTTAAATATTCATTTGAGTTATATTGAGTTTCTTTTGGAGAGTCGAAAATATTTGGCGGGCGATCAAATTTCAATTGCCGATTTTTCGGCGGCATCGCACATTTCCGTTCTCGATTATTTTGGCGATATTAACTGGCATCATTATGCGCCGACCAAAGATTGGTATTGCTTAATCAAATCTCACAAAATTTTTAATGAAGTTTTGAAGGATAGAATCGCTAACATCAAGCCACCGGAATGGTATTCAAAACTTGATTTTTAAAATTATGATCGAAATAAATTTGGAATTAGCGCAAAAATTTTTGACAGAAAATGGTTTAGAAAATTGTCAAATTAAAAAAATTGCCGGTGACGCATCATTTCGTTCTTATTATCGCATATTTTCGCAAGAAAATAATTTTATTTTAATGTTCGCCCCGCCTTTGCACGAAGATGTAAAGCCATTTATAAAAGTTGATGAAATTTTAGTTGAAAATGGCTTTCGCGCTCCAAAAATTCTTGCTAAAAATATTGATTTAGGCTTTATTTTACTCGAAGATTTTGGCGACGAAACTTATTCAAAATCATTGCAAAACAATATTGCAAATGAATATTTTTTATATGAAAAAGCTTGCGATGCACTGATTGAAATACAAAAAATTCCGTTGAAAAATATTAACATTGCGCACTACAACCACGCTACTTTGTTTCGCGAAGTGATGCTTTTTATTGATTGGTATTTGCCGTTGAAAAATCACACAATTTCTTTGCAACAAAAACAAGATTACAAATTTCAATGGATTGAATTGTTCGATAAATTATCCAAGAGCAATCAAGCTTTAGTTTTGCGTGATTATCACGCCGATAATTTGATGGTTTTAAATAATAAAAATGGCTTTGAAGCTGTTGGTTTGCTTGATTTTCAAGATGCCTTGATTGGCTCTTGCGCCTATGATTTATTGTCGCTCCTCGAAGATGCTAGAAGAACCGTCGATGAAAAAAATAAACAAAAATTGTTTGATTATTTTATTTCAAAAGCTAATTATAATCGCGAAGATTTTCTAATTGATTATGAAATTATTTCTCTCCAAAGAAATATAAAAATCCTTGGAATATTTGCTCGATTGCATTTGAGAGATGGTAAAAATCAATATATTAATTTTATACCAAGAGTTAAAAATTTTGTCGAACAAAGGCTCGACCAAATCAATTTAATTTCTCCGCAATTTAAGAATTTCTTGAAAGTTTATTTGCAATAATTATGTCTAACGAATTTGATTACAGCTACATTCCGTCTTCAAGCCCGTCGCCAAAGAACCAATTCATTGAAAACATTATCGAAATTGCTCGAAAAGATGAAGCAATTAATGCAACTTTGCCAGAAATTGAACGATTCGTTGAGGAATTATTTTATCACATTTCAAAATTTTCCGACGATGATTTAACCTACGGAAGAATAGCTTTGTTGACCGAAGAAGACATTTTGTTGGAGGGATATAGCGTCTCCAAAGAAGAATTAAAATATTTTAATAATCTTATCAAAGTTTTAAATCGATTATTTCGAATTTCAAGAGGAACAATTTAATTATGAGTGAAAATAATATTCTTAATAACGGCGATAATCTAAATTTTCCTAACGACAAAAGTTCGAATAGTGATAATGAAAAAACTGATTACGCCATCAATCCTAATAATATCGATGATTATGAAAATGAAGGGCGCGAAGAGGCAAATAAAGAAAATAATTATGTTAAAAATAATAATGCCGATTTCGCGGTAAATCAATTTATTAAAATCATCGATATTGATGATTTGTCGCAAGAAGAATTGCTTAGAATCGTTGTTGCTGTAGGTAGTAAAAATATGGCATATTATTTAGCTTTGATAGTTAATTTTGAAAATAGATCAAGAAAAATTTCTCCTCTTGGAGTTGCTAAAATCTTATCTTCGAAATCGGTTAATGCGCCAAATTCAAATCCCGCAAAAACTTCTTTTACAATTGAGAAAATGACTCCAAACAAAGATTTTAATAAATAAAAATGTCAAAAAAATTTTTTTTAACGGAAAAATTACCTCCATATATTTTTGCCTCAATTTATCAACTCAAACAACAAGCGGTTGAGAGTGGTTTTGAAATAATTGATTTTGGAATGGGTAACCCAGATTCTGCGCCACCAAAGCATGTTATGGAAGAGCTTGCTGAATTATCAAAAAATCCACAACTCTATGGCTATTCAGTTACGGGTGGCATCGAAATTTTAAAAAAAGCCGTTTGTAATTATTACCAAAGAAGATTTGGAGTTGAGCTCGATTATAAAACGCAAAGCCTTGTTACAATTGGTGCCAAAGAGGGTATCGCTTCTCTTGCGACAGCGATTTCCGACGATCAAAATTACATTTGTGTACCTTCGCCTTCTTATCCAATTCACACTTTTGCTTTCATAATTTCTAAAAGCAATATCGTTCATATTAACGCTTTAACCGCGCCAGAATTTTTAAAAAATTTCATTCATCATGTTGAGAATTCTACAAAAAAACCACAAGCCGTTATAATTTCTTATCCGTGCAATCCGACAACGCAAATTGCCGATATTGGCTTTTATGAAGAAATAGTAAGTTTTTGTAAAAAACATCAAATATACATAATTTCCGATATAGCTTATTGTGAATTATATTTTGACGAAAAAAGTAAGCCAAATTCAGTTTTGGAAGTTAAGGGAGCTGATGAAATTGCCATTGAATTTTCTTCGGTTTCAAAAAGTTATTCAATGGCGGGAACCCGCGTGGGTTTTGCCGTCGGCAATAAAACTTTGATTTCGGCTTTATATAAAATTAAATCCTATCTTGATTATGGTTCTTTTTCGCCATTGCAAATGGTTTCGGCGAGCGCTTTGTCAGAAAAAAGCGATGAATATTTAATAAATTTACGAAAACTTTATAAAAAAAGAGCGGATTATTTTATTAAAAAATTTGCCCAAGAATTAAATTGGCACATTGAAGAGCCAAAAGCCAGCATGTTTATTTGGACAAAAATTCCACAACAATTTTCACATCTTTCTTCATTTGATTTTTGTAAAAAAATACTTCTCGAAACCGGAGTGGCTATGTCTCCGGGCAGTTCATTTGGTGAAAATGGCGAAGGTTTTGTTAGATTTTCAATGATTAGAAATGAAAATGAAATCGACGAAGCAATTTTACGATTAAAAAAACTATTTTCGTTTAAGTTTTGAATTTTTTTAACTATTCGCGCAAAATATATCCAAAATTTCTGATGGTTTGAAGATAGTGTGGCTGTTTTGGATTGCTTTCAATTTTTTTGCGCAAGCGCGTGATGCTAACATCGATGCTTCTTTCATCAACTCCACCAAGCATTTCTGATAATTTATTGCGAGCGATGGCGTTGCCTTGATTTTCAGCCAGAATTTTTAAAATTTTGGCTTCGCCTTCGGTGATGTGAATAAATTCTTCACCTTTTTTTAAGCGCAATTGTTGAGCATTAAAACTAAAACCGCCAAAGGAAATAATGTTTTCGTTGTAAGATTTTTCTTCGGGTTTATTGAAAATATTATTTTGCGTTCTTTTTAAAATATTGTTAATGCGAAGCAAAAGTTCTTTGGGTTCGAAAGGCTTGGGCATGTAGTCGTCAGCGCCAGCTTCAAGACCTTTAATGCGGTCATCTTGTTCGCCTCGAGCGGTGAGCATTATGATTGGAGTGTTGTCGGCGGAGAGTCGAAGATTGTTAGTGAATTCAATGCCACTTTGGCTCGGAAGCATTACATCGACTATTAGTAAATCGAATTTTTGGGTTTTTAGAAAATTTTTTGCTTCGACGCCATCTTTAGCGAGAGAGGTCTCGAAGCCATTTTCTTCTAGGAATTTTCCAAGAAGATTGCGAAGACGAGTGTCGTCATCGATTACTAAAATTCTTAATTTTTTTTTCATGTTTTTGTGATAACAAATTTATTTTAAATTTTTAGCGATTTCATCAAATTTTTTAAGTTTTGCAAGAAGTAATTCAAGTGAATCGAGGCGAAGCATGCAAGGTCCGTCGGAAGGAGCGTTATCGGGATCTTGATGCGTTTCGATAAATAAACCGGCGACGCCAACCGCCGTGGCAGCGCATGCCAAAGTTTCAACGAATTCTCTTTGTCCGCCACTAGCGCCACCAAGCCCTCCGGGTTGTTGAACTGAGTGCGTCGCGTCAAAAATAACGGGGCAACCAGTTTTTGCCATAATTGGCAAACTGCGCATATCCGAAATTAAAGTATTGTAGCCGAAGCTAACTCCTCGTTCAGTTAACATGACTTTGTTGTTGCCGTGATGATCGATTTTCTGCACGATATTTTGAGCATCCCAAGGCGCTAAAAATTGTCCTTTTTTAACATTAATTATTTTGTTAGTTTTTGATGCGCAAGCTAATAAATCGGTTTGGCGACATAGAAAGGCGGGGATTTGCAGAATATCAACTTCATCGCAATTGCACAATAAATTACATTGCTCTTCATTGTGAATATCGGTTAAAATCGGGCAATCAAAATTCTTTTTAATTTCGGCAAAAATTGGTAAAGTATTTTCTAAGCCCATGCCTCTTTGACTAGAAACGCTAGAGCGATTGGCTTTATCGAAAGAAGATTTGTAAATAAAATTTATTTTTAATTTATCGCAAATTTTTTTAATATTTTCAGCCATCATCATTGAGTGATCGCGCGATTCAGTTTGGCAAGGTCCGGCAATCAAAACAAAGGGCAAATTATTTGAAATTTCAAAATTTTTAAGTCGAATTGTGCGCATTTTTATTATGTTGAATTAGAAAATTAAGCTTTTATTGTTTAATAATAAAATAAAAATTTCAAATAACAATTATTTTCATTTGTAAAATGCTCGCCAAACCATTTAGCTTAATATTAG
>CAIOKL010000085.1 GCA_903858915.1 uncultured Alphaproteobacteria bacterium
CTAAAAATTTATTAAAAATAATTTTATAAAAATTGCCAAAATTATGTTAAAAAATTTCATCAAAATTATTTTTTTAAAAAATATTTTTCAAAAAATTTTGAAAAATAAATGTAAATTTTTAGCAATTTTTTTTATCGCTTTAAGCATTATTTCTTGCGGAAAAAAATCTCCAATTGAAAAACCCGATAACTATTCCCGCCCAGATTTTTCTAAGGTTAGCGACGAGATTTAGATTGACGCACAGATTTAGCTTTTTCCATTTCTTTCAACATCTCATTTAACGGATCTAGCTTACCACATTGGGGTGATGTGTCCGGGGAAGACGAAGGCCTCTGAACCATTTCAAAAGCATGCATAATTTTTGGAGTCGAATTTCTCCTTAGCAAATGTTTCGCAAGATCAGCTCCATCAAAGCCATTTCGGAAACTTTGTTCTCGTGAACCTGGTTTTTGCCCTATAATTATTGGCGTTTCCGACGGCATTTTTGAATCGCTCAATAATCGACCTCTATCTCTAAAATATTCAACTGCAAATTGGGTTGGAATTGTGTTAAATTTATTCTCCGCTTCAGGTTCTTCAAGAGATTTTTCAGTAGATGACGAAGAAAGATCTTCTTCTTCTTCTTCTTCTTCTTTGGCCTCAGTAATATCTTGAATTCCTCTGGAAGGCTTCAATATTCCCTTTGGCTTTGGAACTTTCGCTGGCGATTCTAGAAAAGCATCTTCTGGCTTGACATCTTTTAAATCAGTTGCCATTTGCTCGGTATTTTTTTGCAAAATATTTTGCGGTTGAGTTTGATGATTAATTTCATGATTTTCTGGCCATCTTATTTCTGGCTTTGGTGGCCATTGAATTTGAGGCTTTGGTGGCCATTGAATTTGATAATTGGCATTATTGGATTGCGGTTGAATATTTTGAAGCGGTTGTTGATAAGTCGGCGCTTGCGGATATATTATTGGCGCTGGCGGATAATAATATGGCGCTGAGATTTGTTGTTGTGGCGGATAAAAATATGGCGTTGGCGCAAAATTTTGCGGTTGCTGATAAATCGCTGGTTGGACATAAAAAAAAGGCTGTGGATATGAAATTGGTTGCGGATAATATATCGGCGCTGATTGCGGATATATTGGAAATTGTTGAGGAGCTTGATTATAAAAATATGGTTGCATGAAATTTTTTAAAAAAATTATGAATTATCTTTATAATTTAAATCAATAATCGCCGATTTAGATCGCATAAAATATTCGCCGATTAAGAAGCAGTTGACCCCCGCCCTTCTAAAATTTTCAATTTCTTGCGAAGATTTTATCCCGCTTTCGCACACCAAAACGCAATCTTTCGGCACGAATTTTTTTAATTCCAAAGTAGTGTTCAAATCGATTTTCAAGGTTTTTAAATCACGATTATTAACGCCGATAAGTTTCGATTTAAGTTTGAGTGCGCGCTCTAATTCTTCGAGATTATGCACCTCGATTAACACCGATAAACCGCTGTCAAACGCTACTTGCTCAAGCTCTCGCAATTTTTCATCATCGAGCATGGCGACGATTAATAAAATGCAATCCGCCCCCAACATTTTGGCTTCATAAATTTGATAAGAATCGACCATAAAATCTTTTCTTAAAAGTGGCAAAGAGCATGATTCTCTAGCTTCAATCAAAAAATTATCATGACTATAAAAATATTTTTCATCGGTTAAAACTGAAATGCAAGTCGCGCCATTTTTTTCATAATCTTGGGCGATTTTTTTAACATCCAAATTGTCGACGATGATTCCCGCTGAAGGCGATCCGCGTTTTATTTCGCAAATCAAACCTAATTCATTTTTATCATTACGATTTTTTAAAGCTTGATAAAAATCTTTTGGAGGATTGTTGCACTTGGTTTTAGCACATATTTCTTGCACCGAAATATTTTTTTTGCGATTGCGAACTTCGATAATTTTGCGTTGATAAATTTCGTGAAGAATATTCATTTTATCTAGATTTTTTTAGCGATTTTTAAACCGACGGCAAGCCCCACCAACACTACAAAATAAGTGATTAATTGCGTTAATGAAGGTTTGTCGATATAGCCGAAAACTAAATGCAGAAATTTGCCGAAAATACTATTTTGCGATAAAATTTGTGAAGCGTCAAAGATTGGATCGATGAGTGGATCAACGATTTGTGCATCCGACCAAAACCTTATGCCCGTAGTCGCCGTTGCCGATGCGAAAAAAATTAAAAGCCAACTACTTACCATAAAAAAATATTTGCCGAAGGCTTTGAGCAAGCCAAAATAAAGCGCCAAGCCGAGTAAACTTCCGCAAAATAATCCCGTCAATAAGCCAACAATAATTTGATAAACTTCAACTCCCGAAACGAAATAACTGTAGGAGAAAAGCACGATTTCCGCACCTTCGCGAATCACCGAAAGCAACACCACAATCATCAAAGCGTAAAGCGGTTTCTTGCCCTCTTTCACCGAATTACCGAGGCGTTTTAATTCGCCCGACAAAGATTTGGCGTGCTTTTGCATCCACAACACCGTCCAGCCAATCATGAAGGACGCCGAAAGTAAAATTAAACCATTGAAAAATTCTTGCCCCATGCCGTCAAGAGTAGAGGAAATGCGATCGGTAAAAAATGCCAATAACACCGAGGCGCCAACTCCCAAGATAAGCCCCGCCAAAATCCACTTAGTACGATTCTCAACTTCTTTGGTCGCCGAAATAAGAATACCAAGGATTAGCGCAACCTCAAGAACTTCGCGAAAAACCACGATGGCAATTTGTAAATAGTAAGGTGAATTTGATTCCATAAAAAATAATTTTCTTTTAAATTTACAATTAATCCATATTTTCTTCAAGGCAATTTATTTCAAAATCATTAAAAATTATGCTTTCAATTTATATTCATTACCCTTATTGCCTC